>NZ_JAQQPR010000028.1:0-100527 GCF_036688705.1 Duganella sp. S19_KUP01_CR8
CCCCATTTGAGCATGAGCTCGGCTTTAGTAGCCGAGCTCATGCTCAAATGGGGGACCTGACCCCGGGTTTCAGACCGAACTGAGCTCCGCCACGAAATCGTAGGCGTCGCCGCGGAAATACGAGCGGCAAAACTCCACCACCCGGCCGTCGGACAGGAAACCCAAGCGTTCGACGGCCAGTCCCGCATCCGCCTCCCGCGCCTCCAGCAGGCGTGCCTGTTCCGCGCTCAACAGCAAGGCCGACAGCCGCTGCAAGGCCCGCACCGGCCGGTTGCCGCTGCGGTTCAGCGCCTCGTACATCGATTTATCCACCGCTTCCAGGGACGGCAGGCAGTCGCCCGGCACCGTCGCATATTCCACGCACATCGGCGTGTCGTCGGCATAGCGGATGCGATGAAAGCGATACACCGGGTCGCCCGGGCTGAGGCGCAGCCGCGCAGCCTCCTCGCTGGTGGCGCCGCCGGCGCTGCGGTCCAGCCAGGTGCTGCCGGGTTGCCGGCCGCGCGCCCGCATATCCTCCGAAAATGAACTGAGCTTGGAAAAATTCTGTTCGATGCGGGTGTGGTTGATGAAGTTGCCCGAACCGGGACGCCGCACCAGCAGGCCTTCCGCCACCAGGCCATCGAGCGCCTTGCGCACCGTCAGCCGCGACACGTTCAAGTCGCTGGCCAGCTTGCGTTCCGGCGGCAGGGCGTCATCCGGCAACAGCACCCGCTGGGCGATGGCCTCGCGCAAGGCGCGCTGCAACTGGTGATACAGCGGCAGGCTGCTGGTATCGCTGAGCACTTTCATGATGTTGGTCAATGTCACCATATGCTTCCCTTTGCCCTGCACCAGTACCAATTAAGTACCAAAAATTGACGGTCGTCTTGAAGTATTTTTAACATTTCGCACCAAACAGGTGAATATTAAGCGATTTTTTGTCTAAAAAACACCACAACCACATTATTTTTCACAACTGGTAGCGCTTTGGTATCATTGTTTACAGTATATTGGCATCGAACTGGTTTGGTTGTTTGGTTTGCAAGGGGGAATCTTGCGAAAGATTCATCATCACAAGAAGTGAACAGGCCCGTCCTGGGCCATTTTGGAGATTTGCAATGACGTTTCGACAGCACGCAGCAAGCAACACCACCTCGGCCCGCGCTGGCCTGACACCGATCGCCGCCGCAGTCGGCATGATGATCGCCGCCGCCGTCTACGCAACGCCGGCCATGGCGCAACAGGCGACGCCGCCTGCCGATGCCGACGCCCCATCCGCCATCGTGACCGTTTCGGGTGTACGCGCCGCCCTGGAACAGTCGCTGAAGCAGAAGCGCAATGCCGACTCGGTGGTCGAAGTGGTGACCGCTGAAGACATCGGCAAGATGCCCGACAAAAACGTCGCCGACGCCATCCAGCGCCTGCCCGGCGTGAACATCCAGTCGTCGGCCGGCGGTGAAGGCGGCTTCGGCGAGAACGACCGCGTCAGCCTGCGCGGCACCAGCCCATCCCTGCAACAAACCCTGTTCAACGGCCACGCCATCAGCACCGGCGACTGGTTCGTGCTGAACCAGTTCGGCGGCAACGTCGGCCGCTCCAGCAGCTTCTCGCTGCTGCCGTCCGAGCTGGTCAGCTCGATCGTGGTGCACAAATCGCAGACCGCCGACCTGGTCGAAGGCGGCGTGTCCGGCGCCATCGACGTCATCACCCGCCGTCCGCTGGAATTCAAGAAAGCGCTGACGCTGGAAGCGTCGGTACAGGCGGTGTACAACGATCTGGCCAAGAAGACCGAGCCGCAATTCTCCGGCCTGTTCAACTGGAAGAACGACACCAACACCGCCGGCGTGCTGGTGCAGGCCTTCTCGGAAAAAACCACGGTGCGCCGCGATGGCCAGGAAGTGCTGGGCTATGTGACGGTAGGCAAGAACAGCGCGGCCGCCAAGGCCAATCCTGCGCTGGCCGGCATGTACGTGCCGACCTTCATCGGCGCCTCGCTGTTCGAGCAAAAGAAAAAACGTGAAGGCGGCGCCTTCGACGTCGAGTTCAAACCGTCGAAAGAACTGACGCTGGACCTGAACGGCTTCTACTCCAAGCTGGACGCACCGCACCAGAACACCAACTGGCTGGCGGCGCCGGGCAACTCCTTCAACCGCGACAACCGCGTGCCATTAAGCGTCGTCACCAAAGGCAACACCATCACCGGCGCCTCCTTCGCCACCAACTCGGGCGAGGTCGACAACATCTACCGTCCGGATGCCGGCGGCGAAGCCTACTACGTCGATTTCAACTTCCGCTACCGCGCCACGTCGGACCTGACCTTCAGCGGCAAGGCCGGCATGACCCACGGCGAAGGCTGGGACCATGGCGACGTCTACTACCAGAACAATGTCAGCGGCGGCATGACCTACCAGCTGAACGGCCTGAGCCCGGCCAGCGTGTCCTATCCCGGCGGCGTCACCACATCGCCAGGCAGCACCGCCTGGGCCGGCGGCGGCGAGTCGCAATCGATCGACAAGGAACACTACGCCCAACTGGACGGCGAGCTGCGCATCAGCCAGGGCGTGTTCGATTCGGTCAAGTTCGGCGTCCGCGCCACCGACCACAAACGCAGCGCCGAGCACCCGCTGGAATCCAAGCTGGGCCCGCTGGGCGCCACCAATCCCGGCCCGGCCTGGAGCGGCCAGCAGTATCCGAGCGACTTCGCCTCCAACCTGGGCGGCGGCCTGTCGTCGGCCTACTTCCGCTACGACGGCGCGGCGCTGGGCGCCTGGGGCGCGGTGCCGGGCAACCGCGTGATCGACTTCGTGGCGCGCCACAACTGGCAGGACGAATTCAAGGTCAACGAGAAGACCACCGCGCTGTACGGCATGGCCAACCTGGCCGGCGACAGCTGGAGCGGCAACGTCGGCCTGCGCGGCGTGCGCACCAAGCAGACGTCGATCGTCAACCTGTCCGGCGGCACCAACCCGATCAAGGGTTCGGCCTTCGGCGACTACACCCCGACCACCTTCGAACGCACCTACAACGACGTGCTGCCTAGCGCCAACGTCAAGTTCGACGTGAACCAGGACCTGGTGGTGCGTGGCGCGGTGGCGCGGGCGATCTCGCGTCCCGACTACAGCGCGCTGGGTGGTTCGGTGTCGCTGAACGACGATGCGCTGAGCGCTTCCGGCGGCAACGTCAAGCTCGATCCGGTCCGCTCCAACAACGCGGAAGTCAGCGCCGAGTGGTACTTCGCACCGAAATCCTCGCTGTCGGCCGGCCTGTTCTACATGGACCTGGTGTCGGTGGTGGCGCAAGGCGGCAGCGTGGGCACCTTCTTCAACAACAAGCAAGGCAAGATGACGGAGTACCAGATCACCTCGCCTTACACCACCAGCGGCAAGAACAAGGGCGTGGAGCTGAGCTACCAGCAGCCGCTGTTCAGCAGCTTCGGCGTGCTGGCCAACTACACCTACGCCGATGGCAAGCTGGCTGACGGCACCGAGCTGCTGAATTCCTCGAAGAGCACCTACAACGTCACCGGCTTCTACGAGGATGCCAAGTTCAGCGCTCGCCTGGCGTACAACTACCGCTCCAGCTACAAGGCCGGCGTCGACCGTGGCGCCGCCCAGCACGTGAAGGGCGCGGGTAACCTGGCAGGATCGTTGAACTACAAGATCAACGAGCAGCTGACGATCACCTTCGACGCGCTGAACCTGACCAACACCACCATCAAGATGTACGCGGAAACGCCTGACCAGCCGCGCGCGTTCTACTCGAACGGCCGCACCTTCTACCTGGGCCTGCGCGCCAAGCTGTAATCGCTGGGTTGTAACAAGGTTGTTGTACCAAGGTTTGCTGGCCCTCACTCCCGTGGGGCCAGCTTTTTTTATTGGGCGGCGGCGCGCGCCAGCAGCAAGGTGCGTTCGCGTTCGTTCTGCGTCAGCTGCGCGGCCCGTTCGAATTCGTGGCGCGCTTCGTCATGTCGTCCCAGCTTGGACAGGAAGTCGCCGCGCACGCTGGGCAGCAGGTGGTAGTGCTTCAACGCCGCCACATCCATCAAGCCATCCACCACTTCCAACCCGGCCTCCGGCCCGAAGGCCATCGCCAGCGCCACCGCGCGGTTCAACTCCACCACCGGCGACGGCGTCAGCTGCGCCAGCGCGTCGTACAGCGCGGCGATGCGCTGCCAGTCGGTATCGGCCGCCAGTCGCGCGCGCGCGTGGCAGGCCGCGATGGCCGCCTGCACGCCGTAAGAGCCGAGGCCGCGCCCGGTTTGCTCGGCGCGCGCCAGCGCCGCCAGGCCGCGCCGTATCAGCAGCTGGTCCCAGCGCGCGCGGTCCTGCTCCAGCAGCAAAATAGGTTCGCCCTTCGGCCCCACGCGGGCGCGGGCGCGCGAGGACTGGATCTCCATCAGCGCCACCAGGCCGTGCACTTCCGCTTCGTCCGGCGCCAGCTCGGCCAGGATGCGGCCCAGCCGCAGCGCCTCCTCGCACAAGGCCGGCCGCATCCAGTCGGCGCCGGCGCTGGCGGAATAGCCTTCGTTGTAGATCAGGTAGATCACTTGCAGCACCGACGCCAGCCGCTCCACCAGCTCGTGCGCGCGCGGCGCTTCGAACGGCACCTTGGCCTCGGCCAGCGTGCGCTTGGCGCGCACGATGCGCTGCGCCACCGTCGCTTCCGGCACCAGGAAGGCGCGGGCGATTTCCTCGGTGCTCAGGCCGCCCAACATGCGCAGGGTCAGCGCCACCCGGCCGTCGGTCGGCAGCACCGGGTGGCAGGCCACGAACACCAGCCGCAGCAGGTCGTCGCCGATATCGTTTTCCAGCGCGTCGGCCACTGCCGCATCGAGGTTGGGCGCGGCGTCCTGCAGCACGCCTTCGATTTCGTAGGTGAGTTCGGCTTCCTTTTCCTGGTGCAGCTGGCGGCGGCGCAGCACGTCCAGCGCGCGGTTCTTGGCGACGGTGGTCAGCCAGGCGGCCGGCTGCTCCGGCACGCCGGTTTCCGGCCAGCGCTCCAGCGCCATCACCAGCGCATCCTGCGCCAGTTCCTCGGCCTGGCCGACGTCGCGCAGCATGCGCGCCAACACGGCGATGATCTTGGCGGACTCCATCCGCCATACCGCCTCGACGATCCTGGGGACGTCAGCCGCCACGGGCTTTCTTCCTGAAGGCCTCGCGCAGGCCGCTCTCCAGCAGTTCGGCGCGCAGGCGTTCCTCGGCGGCGCGCATTTCCGGCGTAAATTCCTGGTGGGTGATGCGCTCGCAGGCTTCGCGGATTTCCAGCGTCAGGTCGCCTGGGCTGGGATAGGGATAGGTCTTGGCCCAGGCGATGGCCTCGTCGAGCGAGGCCGCCTGCACCATCCAGTAGCCGGCGATCAGTTCCTTGACTTCGGCGAAGGGGCCGTCGACCACCGAGGTTTTCGAATTGGCGAAGTGGACGCGGGTGGCGGAGGCGCTGGCCTTCAGGCCCTCGCCGGCCAGCAGCACGCCCTGCTGCACGCCCGCTTCGTTGTAGGCGTTCATCACGTCGATGATTTCCGGCGGCGGCACCAGGTCCGCCTCCAGGTCGGCATCGGAACGGATGAAGATCACATAGCGCGTCAAGGCTTCGTCGCGGCGCGGCAGCGTGCCCGCCGCCGTGCCGCGTTCGTCGAAGCCGAGACAATTGCCGGGACAACCGGCGTCGCGGATTTCATACACTGCGCCGCTGTCGAACAAGGGCCACCAGCGCACCTGTTCGATGGCGTCCTCCTTCGATTCGGCCTCGATCAGCGTGAAGCCGGCCACCAGTTCCCTGGGCGCGAACGGCCCGCGCAGCACGCTCCACTCGCCGTCGCGCCGCAGCAGGCGCACCGCCTCCGTGCTGGGTTTGAGAAAGGTTCCCGGCTCCAGCGCGGGCGGCTGTTGGCCGCGTTCGGTGCTCTGGTTGGCGCGGCGCAGTATCATGAATTCCATCGCGTACTCCTAGTTTTCCGCTAAGGTAGCAGCATCACAGACGGGCGCGCAAGGCTTCTTCCTGCGCCACCAGCTCCGGCGTGGCGACATCGGCGAAATCCTCCATCTCGAACACCTGGCGGATTTCGATTTCCGACGGCACGTCGAACGGATTCGGGCAACGCTTCATCCACTCGATGGCCTCCTCCTTCGACTTCACCTGCAGCAGCCAGAAACCGGCGATCAGTTCCTTGGTCTCGGCGAACGGGCCGTCGATGACGGTGCGCTTGGGGCCGTCGTACAGGATGCGCGCGCCCTTGGAGCTGGGATGCACGCCCTCGCCGGCCAGCAGCACGCCGGCGTTGACCAGCTCTTCGTTGAACGCGCCCATCGCGGTCAGCAGCTCGACGCTCGGCATCTTGCCCGCCTCGGAATCCTCGGTGGCTTTAACGATAATCATGAAACGCATGGCGATCTCCGGTTAGCCGCAATCAGGCATTTGCTGTTTCATCGCCTCGTTCATTTCCTCCGGCGTCATGTCCTTGGTGTGGGTGGCGATCGACCAGATGTGGCCGAACGGGTCGGTGACCTGGCCGTAGCGGTCACCCCAGAACATGTCGGCCGGCGGCATCTTCTCGGTGGCGCCGGCGGCGATCGCCTGGGCGTAGGTGGCGTCGGCGTCGGGCACGTAGATGTGCAGCGTGACCGGGCTGCCGTTCAGCTTCTTGGGGCCGACGCTGCCGAAGTCGGGGAACTCGTCCACCAGCATGACGGTGGAATCGCCGATGCGCACGGCGGCGTGTATCAGCCTGCCGTTCTGGCCGGGAATGCGCGCGCACTCGGTGGCCTTGAAGGCCTTTTTATAGAACTCGATGGCGTCTGCCGCGCCATCGACGACCAGGTGGGGGGTGACGCTGTGCATGCCTTCTGGAATCGGATCTACTTTTGCAGTCATGATGCTCTCCTTTTTGTGGGGGTTGAGGCGAGTGAGAATCCTCACTCTACCTCCACGACGAAGCAGCACGCGTCAAATCGACAGATTTTTTTAAATATTTTTAAATTAATTACTGAACTCGACCAGCGCCGGCACCACTTGCTCCGGCGCCTCGTCGATCAGCCAGTGGCCCGAGCCCTGGATGATGACGCTCTTCACATTCGTGCCCACGGTGCCGACCTGCTTGCCGAGGAATTCGCCGGCCGAGTATTGGCCCGCCAGCGTCAGCACCGGCATGGTCAGCTTGGTCTGCGACATCGGACCGAAATCGGCGGCATCCTTTTCAAAATCGCTGAAGTAGGAGAAGCCGGCGCGCATGCCGCCCGGCTGGGCGTAGGCCGCGGCGTACAGCTTGCGGTCCGCTTCCTTGACCGACTTGGTCTTGTCGGCCGAGAAGTCGTTCCAGAAGTGCTCGAAGTAGATCCGTTCGCGGCCCTTGACCAGCGCCAGCGGGGTCGGACCGTAGAAGTGGAAGTGCCACACGGCCTTGGCCGGGAAGGCGTTGCGCCAGTCGCCGACGCCGGGGATGAAGGCGTCCATCAGCACCAGTTTGCGGGTGTCGGCCGGGAACTGGGCGGCGTAGCCGTAGGCCACCATCAGGCCGATGTCGTGGCCGACCACCACGGCCGGCTCGCTGGTGATGCCCTTGACCAGTTCGTGGATGTCGACCGCCATGGTTTTCTTGTCATAGCCGCCCTCCGGCTTTTCCGAGCCGCCGGCGCCGCGCAGGTCGGGCACGATGACGGTATGGTTCTTGACCAGTTCGGCCATGGCCGGTACCCACATGTGTCCGGTCTCGCCATAGCCGTGCAGCAGCACCACCGGGCTGCCCTGCCCGCCGATCTTGTAGTGCAGCTTGACGCCGTTCGCTTGCGCATACTTGTCGGTAAAACCGTTGACCTTGACGTCGATCGGCGCGGCGGCCGCGGCGGCCAGGCCGGTGCTCAGTATGAGGGCGGCGGCAGCCAGGCTGCGGCGGATAATCGTGGTGCTGGTGTTCATGTTAGGCTCCTGAGTGGGTGGGTACTGCATTCACTATATGGTTTAAGTTCCTCATGAACAATCGGCTAAAAGTTAAGTGATAATTCATAATTTATGAATCTAAAGCACCAGATACTGCTGGTACCTCTATTTATCCTAAGTGCCTGGGCGCATTCCTGCGTGCTGCGCATCGGCTATACCTCGCAAAATGCCCCGCCCTATTTCATCGGGACGGACACGATCCCGGCGGCGCCCGGCGCCACCGTGGACCTGCTGAACGAGATGGCCGCGTCCGCCGGCTGCAAGACCGAACTGGTGCGCCTGCCAACCGCGCGCCTGCTGCTGGCGCTGAACGCCGGCCAGATCGACGCCACCGCGCTGGCGACGCCGCCCGCCGGGCTGCCGTCGGTGGTCTATCCGCTCGACGGCCAGGGCCGGCCCGATCCCGCGCGCGGCTTGCAGCACACCACGGTGATCATCGTGCGCGCGGCGGACCGGGCGGCGGCCAGCGCCGACCTGAACGGCTTCCTGCGCGGCCGCCGGGTCGGCGTGTCGCACGGCGTGTCGTTCGCGGGCGAGCTGCGCGCGGCCGGCATGCAGGTGGACGACGGCGCCGCCGACGCCCGCCGCAATTTCGACAAGCTCAAACGCAACCGAGTCGATGCGGTGGCCATGTCGCTGAACGTGGCGGGCGATATGGACGAACTGCTGGCGCGCGAACATGGCAAGGAGCTGGTGCGGCTGGAGCAGCCGCTGAGTTCGCATTCGCTGTGGTTGATGGTCAACAAGGACTACTATGGCGCGCACGGCGCCGCCGTGGACGAGATGTGGAACTGGCTCGGCAGCAAGGGCCGCAAGCGCCTGCCGCAACTGCTGAAGAAGTACGAAGCGCTGCCGCAGCAAGGCGGCAGCGCGGCGAAACATTAGCCGACTTGACGGCGGCGCAGCGCCGCCAGGCCGATCAGGCCGACACCCAGCATCAGGTAGGTCTCCGGTTCCGGCACGGCGGTGGTCACCAGCGTTTGCGTGCCCAGCTGCGTGTTGATGTCGCCCAGGCTGGAATTCAGGAACAGCGCGTCGGTAAAGCTCAGCGTGCTGGTGCCGGCGCCGATCACGTTGAAGCTCAGGTGCGCCAGGCTGCCGCTGCCGCTGACGCCGGGCACGGCGCCGAACTTGAAGCCGTACACATAGGACACCACGCCCGGCGTGCCGGACACATCGGCCACACCGAAATCGGTGGCGCCGCCGTCGGAACCCAGCAATCCGCCTTCAGTGGCGCCGGTCGCCTGCAGGTAGGCCGGATTGAACACCAGCGAGAAGTTATAGCCATACAGGTCGGACACGCCGGTGAGGCGGATGTCCAGCTCGATGGTCGAGCCCACCACGCCGCTCGATGGCGTGGCGACGATGCTCAGCACCGGATCGGCCGCGTAGGCCGACGGTGCGGCGAAAGCGGCGGCCAGCAGTGCGGCGCCGGCCTGGTATTTCCATTTATTCAAACTCAACATATTCATTTTCCTTTGCCCATCAGGCTTAGATTCAGCATCGGCGCCGCGCCGGGTGTGCCCGGCGGCGGCGCCGCTAGTGTGTGGCGGCTTACAGGCGGCAACCGCCTGGTATGCGTTGCGACTCGGCTGCCAGGTCGCGTGCATCGACCACGCCATCCTTGTTCAGATCGGCGCGCACATCGTAGCCGGCCTGGCCCGTGCGTTTGCCCAGCGCGGCTTTGATGATCGCCAGGTCGTCGCAGTTGAGGGTACCGTCACCGTTGACATCGCCCACCAGGCGGATCGTGAAGTTGGCGTTCGACACATCGAAGAAGACGTTGTCGATTGCTTCCACCTTGATGCGCGCCGTGGTGCTGGCCACCAGCGGCAGCGTGACCGCTTTGCTGCCGTTGTTGGCCGTGCTGGCCGCCAGCGTGTACGGGTAGGTGTTGCCGCCGTCGGTCGACAGCGAGATCTTCACGTTGGCGGTGTTGACCGGTGCGACGTCGGTGTTGGCCACGCTCCAGGTCACGGTCTGGGTCGAGCCGCCGTCCAGCGACACCGCGCTGTTCGGCGAGGTCACCAGGAACGGGCCGGCGTTCGGCGCCAGCACCAGCTTGGTGCTGGCGTTGCCGACGCCGCCACGGCCGTCACGCGCGGTCAGGCGAAAGTTCAGCGCGGCCGGCGAGGCGTTGGCGCCGAAGCCCACGTAGTCGGCGGTCGGCAGGAACTCCGAGAAGCACGCGATGTCGGCGGCGGTCGGGCTGGCGGCGGCGGTCGGGCAAACACCGGTTTCCGCGTTGGTGTTGTTGGACAGGATTTGCGTCAGGTCCGGGAACACGCGGGTCGGGTTGGTGGTGACGTGGTTTTCACCCGGCGAACCGTACTTGATGGTGTCGTCGTTGCTGACCACGGCCTGTACGCCGAACTGACGGAACAGCGGGCCATTGGTCTTGGTGTTGCTGATCAATCCGGTGCCGGTGCCGCTGGCGCGGTCGTTCTGCTCCCACAAGTAGGTCAGCGTGTCGCCTTCGCCGTCGGTGGCGCTGCCGGTCAGGGCGAACGGCGTGCGCACCGGAATGGTGTAGCTGGCCGGCACGCTCACCACCGGCGTGGTGTTGCCGGTGAACGACAAGGAACCGCGACGGGTGGTGGCGCCGCCGGAGGCGATCTCGCCGACATAGCCGCTGCAACCGCCGCTGCAATTGACCAGCTCCAGCATCGGGACATTGGTGCCGGCCAGCGTACCGCCGAAGGTGATCGTGGCGGCAGCGTCGCTCAGCGAGCTGACGGTGACGGTGGCGCCCGCAGGCCAGCCACTGATGCCCTGGATCGCCGCCTTGATACCGGCGGTGGTGAAGTTGGTGCCACGGATGATGGCGGCCGAATCGTTGCCGTTGTAACGCAGCTTGAACTGCTGGGTGCCGCCGAAGTTGGTCAGCGCCAGCATCTGCACTTCGTTGATCGCGCTTTCCGAGCCCGAGGTGTAGGCGACGATCTCGTCGAAGCTGCGCTGCGACCAATAAGCGTCGCTGTGGGTTTGCAGGTTGTCGGTGCCGCAAATGCCGGCGTAGGCCATGATCGACGAGCCGCTGCCCGGTTCCACCGAGGTGCCGGCGTTGCGGTTGCCGCCCGAGCAATTGCTGATCACGCCGTTGAAGGTGTGGTTGCCGGAGAACTGGTGGCCCAGTTCGTGCGCCACGTAGTCGACCGCGTAGAAGTCGCCGACCGGGGTGGGAATGCCGGTGCAACCCTGCGCCTTGCTGTTGCCGCCGACCACGCCCAGACTGGCGATGCCGCCGCCGTTGAGGCCGAGCGCGATGTGGCCGACATCGAAGTTGCCGGCGCCGGCCAGCAGGCCCGCCACGACGCGGTTGCGCGACAGCGTGCCGCTGCCGCAGCTGGCCGCCTGGGTGGCGGTGTAGCAGGCGGTGGCGCCGCACGGACCGTTGGCGCCGGTCATTTGCGCGGCGGTGTCCAGGTTCAGGGCGTCGGTATTGTTGATCAACATCAGGCGGATCGCGGTCTCGTCTTCATAGACCTGGGTGACGCGGTTGATCAGCGTGACCTTGGCCGCCGTCACGTTGGCCGAGCCGCCAAAGTAGGTGGCGTAGGACGGATCGGTGACCAGCGCCAGGCGGTAGGTGCGCAGCTGGTTGCCGGAAGTGGGACCGGCCACGGCCTGGTCGTCCACCACGTGGTAGGCCACGGTGCTGGTCGAGTTGCCGTCGGTGGCGCTGACTTCGAAGGCGCCGGTGTTGCGCGACGGATCGGCCACCAGCGAGGTGTTGATCACGCCTTCCGCATCGGCGGTGACGACCACGCTCTGGCGCGTGCCGCTGTCGCCTTCGTTGCGTACCGACACGGTGACCGAGGCGCCCGGCGTGAAGCCGGCGCCGCGTACTTCGACCTTGTCGTCGGCGTGGTAGAAGCCCTGCGACAAGGCGATCTGCGCCTCGGTCAGCGGTGCTTCGCGCAGCGCGCCGTGGCTGTTGACCAGGTCGCGGCTGTGATAGCTGTTGTAGACGCTGTCGTCGAGCGCGGTTTGCGGATCGACATACCAGGCGCCGGTCGGCGTGCGCACCGAGGCGTGCAGGCCCAGCGGGGTGATGTCCATGCGCAGGCTGGCGTTCGGATCGTCGATGCCTTTACCGGCATAGGTCTTGATTTCAGGGTGCTTGGCGGCCAGGCCGGCTTCCATGATCGGCGAATCGACGATGGCGAAGCGCTGGTAACCGCCGTCCGGGTGCGGCAGGGAAATAATCAACGGGCTGACGGCGGCGGCGTCGGTGCGTTCCAGCGGCGCCGACTTGGCCAGTTGCTTCAGGCCGTTGCGGTTCAGGCTGGCGGCGTGGAAGCGGCGCGGGCCGGAAGTACTGGCGGACTGTGCGGTTCGGCCGTTGGCGGCGCCCACGTCCTGCCAGAAGTCGCCGGTCGGCTGGCTGGCGGTCGGTCCATCCTTGGCGATGACGGCGGCGGAACTGGAGATGGTCCAGCCCAATGCCATGAAGGCGAATAACATGCGTCCAGCGGTAGGACGCAGCGTTGCCCCGGCCTTTTTGAGGCGGGGAGTCGGTGACGGGTTCACTGAAAGTTTCATGCCTGCTATACCCTTAATTTTATTGTTGATCCGAAAAAGCCTGCCAATTTCACCCTGAACATATCCATTTCCAAGGGAAAATATGCCCAATGAAACATTAATGCACTGAAAACAATACATGCAAAAGTTTCAATTTAAGTATTACTTAATTAATTTTTCGTCACAACAGTTAGCGGAGATTTTTTTAGCGAAGCACTGGAAACATGGGCGTTTCAGGCGCAAACACAAAAAAATCACTGTTGTCTTTAATACACAGTTTTTGTTTGTATGTTAGTCAAGCTTGGGGAAAGCGAAGGCGGGAGATTGAAACGGCTTTCGTTTGATCGCCGCTGAGCTGCGTTCATGTACTATTGCCACATGAAAAGACTCCAAATTACGTTACCGTTGGCGCTGGGCGCGCTGGTGGTATGGCTGGGCCTGACCCTGGGCGTCGGCAGGCTGTTCAGCGGCGGCCGGCAGCAATCGTTGTTTGATTCGGTGGCCGGCGGCATCGGGCCGGCGTGGGTGCTGGCGGCCTTGTTTGCCCTGGTGGTGGCGCTGGCTTCCAGCGAACGCCGCGCCGCCGGCCTGCGCGCTCCCGAATCGTGGAAATCGCTGTGGCTGGTCTGGCCGCCCCTGCTCTATTCGCTGCTGATGTTGCTGGTGGCGTGGGCGGGCGGCTGGCCGCCGTCGCATGTGCTGCTGATCGTCGGCTGCAATACGGCGCTGGTGGCGGTGTCGGAAGAGCTGATGTTCCGTTCGGTACTGCTGCAAAGCCTGCTGGACCGGCATGCGATCTGGCCGGCAGTGCTGATCTCGTCGTTGCTGTTCGGCGTGGTGCACACGCTCAATGGTTGGGCTACCGGCGACTTCGGCAGCGCGCTGTGGCAATCGGTGGCGGCCTTCCTGCAGGGCGTGGGCTACGCCGCCATCCGCCTGCGCACGCGCTCGGTGTGGCCCATGGTGGTGGTGCACGGCCTGTGGGACTTTGCGCTGGTGACGTCGGCGCTGACGGCGTCCAGCACTGGTGAGGGTTCGGTGCTGCCGTTTGCCGCCGTGCTGGCGGTGCTGCCACTTTGCCTGTATGGCGTATTCCTGCTGCGCGGCAGCCAGCGGGCGCTGCTGCGCCCGGTGTCGGCAGGAGAAAACTCGGTCGCAAGCTAGAGAGTTCCCATCGATCTTTCACCAGTGGCGCGGCCGAAAGCGGTAAAATGACGGGTTACGCGCGGGGGCTATTTCAGCCTCTGCAAAACCAGACTCACGCATCGCCGAAAAAGAACCAATGACCACCGTCCCGAACGAAATCAACGCCGCCGCCGTCAAGAACAGCCCTACAGAAAAAGTCACTCCCATGATGGCCCAGTACCTCGCCATCAAGGCCGAATACCCGGACATGTTGGTGTTCTACCGCATGGGCGATTTCTATGAGCTGTTCCACTCCGACGCGGAAAAGGCGGCGCGCGTGTTGGGCATCACATTGACAGCGCGCGGCAGCTCGGGCGGCCAGCCGATCAAGATGTGCGGCGTGCCTTTCCATTCGCTCGAAGGCTACCTGGCCAAGCTGGTCAAGATCGGCGAGTCGTGCGCGATCTGCGAACAGATCGGCGACCCGGCCACCAGCAAGGGCCCGGTCGAACGCAAGGTGCTGCGCGTGGTCACGCCAGGCACGCTGACCGACGCCGACCTGCTGCCGGAAAAGGCCGAACGTCCGCTGCTGGCGATGTGCATCATCAGCCAGCGCAAGGTGGCCACGGCCGGCCTGGCATGGCTGTCGCTGGCCAGCGGCGCGTTGAAGCTGATGGAATTCTCCGGCGACACCCGCACCGTCACCGCCCGCATGCAGCAGGAGCTGGAGCGCATCGCGCCGGCCGAGGTGCTGCGCGGCGATAACGCCGACCTGTTCGAAGAAACCCTGAGCTGCCACGTCAACCGCGTGCCGGACTGGCACTTCGACGTCGTCGGCGGTCACAAGGCGCTGCTCGACCAACTGAGCGTGGCCACGCTGACCGGCTTCGGCGCCGACGGCCTGGGCGCGGCGTTCGGCGCGGCCGGCGCGCTGCTGCGCTACGCCCAGTCCACGCAAGGACGCGGCCTGCAACACGTGCGCACGCTGACCACCGAAACCGAAAACGAATTCATCGGCCTCGATGCCGCCACCCGCCGCAACCTGGAGCTGACCGAGACCATCCGCGGCCAGGAATCCCCTACCCTGTTCTCGCTGCTGGACCACTGCCGCACCGCGATGGGTTCGCGCCTGCTGCGCCACTGGCTGCACCACGCGCGCCGCGACCAGGCCATCGCCCGCTCGCGCCACCAGGCCATCGCCGCGCTGGGCCAGGCCGACGCCACCGGCACGCTGTCGCACACGCTGGCGCAGGTGCCGGATATCGAACGCATCACCACCCGCATCGCGCTGCTGTCGGCGCGTCCGCGCGACCTGGCCAGCCTGCGCGACGGCGTGCAGCAACTGCCGGCGCTGCGCCATGCGATGCAGCGCGCGCTGGGCGACACCGACGGCCTGCTGGCCGCGATCCACGCCGACATGGCCACGCCCGAAGCCTGCCTCGATCTGCTGCAACGCGCGGTGGCGTTGGAACCGGCGGCGATGGTGCGCGACGGCGGCGTGTTCGCGCGAGGCTTCGACGCCGAGCTGGACGAACTGCGCGCGCTGTCCGAGAACGCCGGCCAGTTCCTGGTCGACCTGGAGACACGCGAACGGGCCCGCACCGGCATCGCCAACCTGCGCGTGGAGTACAACAAGGTGCACGGCTTCTACATCGAAGTCACGCACGGCCAAACCACCAAGGTGCCGGACGACTACCGCCGCCGCCAGACCCTGAAGAACGCCGAGCGTTACATCACGCCGGAACTGAAGGCCTTTGAAGACAAGGCCTTGTCGGCGCAGGACAAGGCGCTGGCGCGCGAGAAGATGCTGTACGACCAGCTGCTGGGTGACCTGGCGCCGTTCATCGGCAGCCTGCAAACGATCTCGAAGGCGCTGGCGCAGCTGGACGCCCTGACCTCGCTGACCGACCACGCGCTGCGCCACAACTGGTGCGCGCCGCAGCTGGTGGATACGCCATGCATCAACATCGCCGAAGGCCGCCATCCAGTGGTGGAAAACCAGATCGAACGCTTCATCGCCAACGATTGCCGCTTCGTCGAAGACCGCCGCCTGTTGCTGATCACCGGTCCCAACATGGGCGGTAAATCGACCTTCATGCGTCAGGTGGCGCTGATCACGCTGCTGGCCTACGTGGGCAGCTACGTGCCGGCCACCAGCGCGACCATCGGCCCGATCGACCGCATCTTCACCCGCATCGGCGCCACCGACGACCTGGCCGGCGGCCGTTCGACCTTCATGGTGGAGATGACCGAATCGGCGGCGATCCTGAACGGCGCCACCGAGCATTCGCTGGTGCTGATGGACGAAGTGGGCCGCGGCACCTCGACCTTCGACGGCCTGGCGCTGGCGTGGGCGATCGCGCGCCACCTGATCGACACCAGCCGCAGCTTCTCGCTGTTCGCCACCCACTACTTCGAACTGACGCAGCTGCCGGAAAGCCATCCGACCGCGGCCAACGTCCACCTGTCGGCGGTCGAGCACAAGGACAGCATCGTGTTCCTGCATGCGGTGCAGGACGGCCCGGCGTCGCAGAGCTACGGCTTGCAGGTGGCGCAGCTGGCCGGCGTGCCGCAGCCGGTGATCAAGGCCGCGCGCAAGCACCTGGCGCGCCTGGAAGCGCAGGCGCTGGACGCCACGCCGCAGCTGGACCTGTTCGCCGCGCCGACCACCGACGCCGACGACGAGGAACTCGACGCGCCGGCGCACAGCGCGCCCGCAGCCGCCAGCCCGGCGATGCGCGAGCTGCTGGAAGCGCTCGACGATCTCGATCCCGATGCGCTGACCCCGCGCGAAGCGCTGGAGCGCCTGTATCAGATCAAGCGCCTGACGGAGACGGCACAGGCATGATGCCGCTGCGCGTCCTGCTGACCGCGACGCTGGCCGGCCTGGCCGCGCTGGCCGCCGGCCAGGCGCAAGCCGTGCAGCCGGCCATGCGCGGCTTCCAGTTCGGCGTGATCGGCCACTCGTTCAAGAGCGGCCCGGATGAATCGGTGCTCAGGCGCGCCATCGCCGACGCCACGCAGACCGCGCCCGCCTTCATCGTCGCCACCGGCATCAAGTCCAGCACGGAGCCTTGCAGCGACAAGCTGTATGCCCAGCGCCGCGCGCTGCTGAGCGAGGCTGCGCCGCCGATGATCGTCTCGCTGGCCGGCAGCGACTGGAGCGCTTGCGTCAATTCGATCGGCCGCTCGAACGCCATCGAACGCCTGAACCGCCTGCGCGAACTGTTCTACGCCGACGGCGAATCGCTGGGCGAGCGCCGGCTGCCGTTGACGCGACTATCGTCCAGCGCCAAGTTCCGCAGCTACGCCGAGAACGCGCACTGGGAATACGGCAAGGTGCTGTTCGCCACCATCAATCTGCCGGCCAACAACAACCACTTCCGCGCCGAGGCGGGCCGCAACAGCGAGTATGAAGACCGGCTGGTGGCCAACCGCGCCTGGCTGCACCGGCTGTTCACGCTGGCGGAGCGGCAGAAGATGCAGGGACTGGTGCTGTTCTCGGACGGCGACGTCGGCGTGCAGGTGGAGCAAGGCTTCTCGCTGCTGCCGAGTTTTCAGTCGAAACAGGATGGCTTCGCCGAACCGCGCCGGCAGATACGGGCGATGGCGGAAAAATTCAAAGGGAAGGTGCTGCTGGTCGATACCCAGGGCGGCGCCGGGACCGAGCCGTCCATCGTCTGGCGCGGCAATGTGGGACATATGAGCCTGGCCGCGGAATGGGCCGAGGTGCGCGTCGCACCCGGCACCGCCACCCTGTTCACGCTCAAGGGCGGCAGCGCCGAGACGACGCCCTGACGTCATTCCCGCGAAAGCGGGAATCCATGCCGACTATACTCAGCCTCAGCATGGATACCCGCCTGCGCGGGTATGACACTGAAGCTTAGTGGATCGGGTGGATGGCGACGTGATCGCCCTCTTCGCCTTCGTCGTCTTCGTCACCGTGGTGGTGGCCGTGGGCGCCGTGCACGTGGCCGTGGGCGATTTCTTCGTCCGAGGCTTCACGCACTTCGGCTACGCTCAGCGCGAAACGCAGCGCCATGCCGGCCAGCGGGTGATTGCCGTCCAGGACCACTTTGTCGTCGGCGATTTCGGTGACGGTGAAGATCATCGCTTCGTCGCCATCGTCGCCATCCGGCATGCCTTCGAACTGCATGCCCACTTCCAGCGGCTCCGGCAGGCGGTTGCGCGGCTCGACCTTGACCAGCGCTGCGTCGTAGTCGCCGAACGCATCTTCCGGCTCGATCTGGATGATGGAGGAATAGCCGACTTCCTTGCCGTCCAGTTCTTCTTCAATTTTTGGCAGGGTGTTCTCGTAGCCACCATGCAGGTAGACCATAGGCTGACGGCCGTCTTCGATCAGATTGTCCTGGGCATCGGACAGCTTGTAATTCACAGTCACGACCGTGTTCTTGGCAATCTTCATTTTGTAATTCCTTTCTGTATATAAGCCCCGGAATTATACCTTGGATCGCCAGGCGAACCGCCGCCAGCCCGACAATCGACGCCGCGATGGTTATAATGAGCGCATGAAAAAATTACCTCTCCTCGGCGATATCACGCCGGCGCAGTTCCTGCGCGACTACTGGCACAAGAAGCCCCTGCTGATCCGTAACGCCATCCCCGGCTTCAAGCCTTTGCTGAACATGGAGGCGCTGACCAAGCTGGCCACGACCAACCACGCGGAATCGCGCCTGGTGACCAATGTCGACGGCCAGTGGAATATGCAGCACGGCCCGCTGGAAAGCCTGCCGCCGATGGACCAGAAGGAATGGACCATGCTGGTCCAGGGCGTCAACCTGTTCGACGCCAAGGCCGACGCGCTGCTGCGCCAGTTCCGCTTCATTCCCGATGCCCGCCTGGACGACCTGATGGTCAGCTTCGCCACCGACGGCGGCGGCGTCGGCCCGCACTTCGATTCCTACGACGTGTTCCTGCTGCAAGCGCAGGGCCAGCGCCGCTGGAGCATCGGCCCGCAGAAGGACCTGACCCTGGTCGAAGGCCTGCCGTTGAAGATCCTGGCCAATTTCAAGCCGAACGAGGAGTTCGTGCTCAATCCGGGCGACATGCTGTACCTGCCGCCGCACTACGCGCACGACGGCATCGCCATCGGCGACTGCCAGACCTATTCGATCGGTTTCCGCTCGCCGTCCTACCAGGAGCTGGGCGAAGCCTTCCTGCAGTTCATGGCCGATTCGATCGACCTGCCGGGCCGCTACGCCGATCCGGAGCTGGAGGCGACCTCCAAGCCGGCGGAAATCCCGCGCCACATGCTGAGCGCGATCGCCGACGAAATGAACAAGGTCCGCTTCACCGAGGAAGACATCACCATCTTCCTGGGCGAATACATGTCCGAGCCTAAGCACAACGTGTTCTTCACCGGCCCGGCCAAGCCGCTAACGGTCGGCAAGTTCGCCGAAAGTGCGGCGAAAAAAGGCCTGGTGCTGTCGCGCAAGACGCAAATGCTGTACCGCGGCAAAAATGTCTTCATCAACGGCGAATCGTTCGGCGTCGGCCGGGCCGACAAGGTCACGCTGGAGCTGCTGGCCAACACCCGCGCGCTGGACGGCGCTGCGCTGGCCGAGGCGTCGGACGACGTCATGGACGCCCTGTACACCTGGTACACGGACGGCTGGATCGAGTTGGGCTAAACACTGGCAAAGGGAGGCAGCATGGAAAGGCAAAGTATTCCATTCACCACGAAGGCGGAGTTTCTCCAGCATTTGTCCAGCTGCATCACCCGCGCCGAGCACAAGCTGACCATGTTCGATCCGGATTTCGCCATCTGGGAGCTGGGCAGCAGCGCCACCGACGCCCTGCTGCGCCACTTCCTGAGGGCCGGCGGGCATTTGCAGCTGGTGGCGCACGATGGCCATGGCGTCGAGCGCGACGCGCCCCGTTTCCTGCGCCTGATCAAGGACTACGGCCACCTGGTTGAGGTGCGCCGCAGCAGCCAGCAGTTGCGCCAGCTGACGGACTCGTTCTGCATCGCCGACGATCGCGATATCGTGCGCCGTTTTCATGCCGATCATTTCCGTGGCGAAGCAGTTTTTGACGGGCCGGAAGATACCCAAACCAGTGCCGACCGTTTTATTACGATTTGGTTAGAATCTACGCCCGGTTTGTTCGCAAACTCAACTGGATTATGAGTCAGTTCAAGGTAAAATGCCGGAGTTCGATGCGAACGCTGGTATTCTGTGCTGATTCTGCTAAAGTAGAGTCGAAACCGAAATGTTGCGATATCGCAAAATAGTTGTGCTTACAGCTGTTTGTCCTATTGCGACGCACTAAAAATCGCTATAATATTCGGTTAGGAAGTTTCCGTTGTCTGGCAGGCACCATTTCAGGTTACGAAAGCCTTCGAAGACGACCTAATGAGCGATAATTACCGGTAATTATTAATCGCAACAATTGTGTTTAATTTTGAATTAATTAAGGAAAACCCCATGAAAAAATCCCTGCTGATCGTTTCCCTGCTGGCTGTTGCTCTGGCTGCTTGCTCGAAAAAAGAAGAAGCTCCTGCTGCTCCAGCTCCAGTAGCTGCTCCAGAAGCCGCTGCTCCAGCTGCTGCTCCAGCACCAGCACCAGCTGCTGACGCTGCTGCTCCTGCTGCCGCCGCTCCTGCTGCTTCGGACGCTGCTGCTGCTCCAGCCGCTTCGGCTGCTGCTGCTCCTGCTGCTTCGAAGTAATCAGCTTGCGAAAAAAAAACCGGCCTTCGGGTCGGTTTTTTTTCGTCTCAAGCTTTTGTACAAGCATAAAAAAACCGGCTAGCAGCCGGTTTTCTTTTTAATGAAACGCTTTATTTCAGTTGCTCGTGCAGCAGCGTCAGGATCTTATCTGCGACCGGAGTGGTTTCCGCTTTACCGGCATTGCTCAACACGGTAACGGTGCTGCTGTTACCCGCGCCGGCTTTCACCGAAATACGATAGCGCTGCGCTTCCTTATCGGCTTCCGACGACGAGCCCCAGCTGAACAGCTTGCCGAAGAAGCCCTTGGTTTCGGTGGCATCGTCGACATAACGCACGAAGTAAGTACCCTGGGTACGGTCGCGGTCTTCAACGGTGAAGCCGGCACGGTCCAGCGCCAGGCCTACACGGCGCCAGGCGCGGTCGAAGCCCTCGTCCACCTGCACGGCGCGGTCGGCGCCAGCGCCCACCAGCGATGCATGCTGCGGTTGCACAATGGCGGTATCGACGGCGGTCTTGGCTTGCGCCACTTCCGAGCCGTTGCCCAGCTTGGTCATCAGACGCGCCAGGAATTCAGCCTCCAGGCCCGGATCGTTAGGACGCGGAGTCCAGGTGGTCGATTCCTTCTGGGCGCCGGTGACAACTTCCTGGGCGCCACGGTGGCTGATGTAGATCTCGCTGGCGCCATCGGCGCGGCGCTCGATGCGAGTGCGGAACTTGTCGCGCTCGCCGCTCGAATAGACCGAGTCAAATACCTTGCCGATGGTATTGCGGATGAAATCTTGCGGGATCTTCGCGCGGTTTTCGTTCCATTCGGTTTCCATGGTGCCGGCGGTGGCGTTTTCCTTACCCAGCACAAAGCCCGAATCTTCCCAGAACTGCTTCAGCTGCGGCCACAGTTGCTCAGGCGTCTGCTTGATCACCAGCCAGCGCTGGTTGCCGTCGCGCTCGACCTTGATATCGTTGATGCTGGTCGGCACCACGGTACCGGCGGCAGGCGTGCCCGGCATGATGGCGGCAGGACCGCTGGCGATGCCCTTGGAGGCGTTGTAGCCGGAAGCGGTGGCGACGCCGTTGTTCGAATCCGGCAGCGAGTAGCGGTTATCTTTCTGCAATTGCGTCAGATCCGGCGGCACGTCCAGCGTGCTGGCCTTCTTGGCGGACTTGTAGTCCACTTTATCATTACCGACTACGGAGCTGATCATGCCGCAACCGGTCAAACTGGCCATCAATGCGCCTACTACGACGGCGCGCTGCGAGGAAATAGAAGCTGTCTTGCGAATAGTCATGTCGTTACTGTTTAAGAAGCTGAAAAGCAGCAAATCAGGGATGATCCGAACCGAAGTCGGGGCTTGTTGCTAAGGTTTTTACAGTACGCCGGCTTCTCGCAGGGCCGCGCGTACCGCTTCGTGGCATTCGGCCGCCAGCGGCACCAGCGGCAGACGGATGCCGGCTGGCATTTTGCCCATTTCCGCCAGCGCCCATTTGACCGGCACCGGATTCGGCTCGATGAACAGTTTCTGGTGCAGCGGGAACATTTTATTGTTCAGCTCCACGGCCTTGGCGAGGTTGCCGGCAATCGCCGCTTCGCACATGTCGGCCATGTCGCGCGGGGCGACGTTGGCGGTGACGGAGATGTTGCCGGCGCCGCCGGCCAGCATCAGGGCCATCGCGGTCGGATCGTCGCCGGAATACACGGCGAACGATTTCGGCGCCAGGCGCAGCAGGTCGTAACCGCGGCCGATGTTGCCGGTCGCGTCTTTCACGCCGACGATGTTCGGGATTTGCGCCAGGCGCAGGATGGTCTCGTTGCTCATGTCGGCTACGGTACGGCCCGGCACGTTGTACAGGATCACTGGCAGGTCCACCGCTTCGGCGATGGCCTTGAAGTGCTGGTACATGCCTTCCTGGGTAGGACGGTTGTAGTAGGGAACCACTTGCAGCGTGGCGTCCGCACCGGCTTCCTTGGCGTAGCGGGTCAGCTTGATCGCCTCGGCGGTCGAGTTGGCGCCGGCGCCGGCGATGATCGGGATGCGGCCCTTGGCGTGAGCGACCGTCGCCTTGATCAGCGCGCAATGCTCTTCCACACTCACCGTGGCCGATTCGCCGGTGGTGCCGGCGATGACGATGCTGTCCGTACCTTCGGCGATGTGCCAGTCGATCAGCTGATTCAGACCCTCGAAGTCCAGACTGCCGTCTGCGTTCATCGGGGTGACGATTGCTACTATGCTGCCCTTAATCATAGGTAACCACTGCATAAAGTATTAAAACAACGATTGTAGACGATAGGCCGCGAATATGGTGCATTCCGGGTGACATATCGGCCATCAAAATGGTGGCAAAAGGGCCGCCACGCGGGGGAAATCTGGCTTCACGGCGCATAGACGTTGCACCATGGCAGCTTTTGGCGTATCGATGACGCCGTCCTCGAAGGCCACCACCCGCAAACCGTGGGTGGCTGCCCATTCCAGCAGTTCGCCGGCTTGCAGCAAAAAGGCGGGATTCGATGGTTTGCCGAACTGCGCATTGCCGTCCGCGAAGGTCTCGTAGATCAGCACGCCATTCGGCGCCAGGCTGTCCAACATATCGGCGATTAGCGGCCGATGCAGGTAGTTTGTGACCACGATGCCGGCAAATCGATCCGGACCGAAGGGCCAGGCGGCGCCAGCCTCTTCCAGGTCGATGGCGGAGGTGATGATTTCCGGTCCGGCCGCGGCGGCCAGCGCTTCGGCATCGCGGTCCACCGCCACCACGGCATGGCCGAGCGAGGCCAGGTGACGCGAATGGCGGCCGCTGCCGCAGGCCAGGTCCAGCACTTCGCCGCCCGGTATCAATGGCGCGTAACGCCGCACCCAAGCTGAGATCTGTTCACTCATGTGTAAGCCAGGCCCATCGCTTCGCGCACGTCGCGCATGGTTTCCAGCGCCAGCTTGCGGGCCGCGTCGTTGCCATCGGCGACAATGGCACGCACCAGCGACGGGTCGTCCAAGTACTGCTGGGCGCGCTCGTGCATCGGCTCCTGCTCCTTGACGATGGCGTCGATCACCGGCTGTTTGCACTCGATGCAGCCGATGCCGGCGGATTTACATCCTTTTACCACCCATTCCTGGGTGGCGTTGTCGGAATACACCTGATGGAACTGCCAGACCGGGCAACGGGCCGGATCGCCGGCGTCGGTGCGGCGCACGCGGGCCGGGTCGGTCGGCATGGTGCGGATCTTCTTTTCGACCGAGGCTTTGTCCTCGCGCAGCGCGATCGAGTTGCCGTAGCTCTTGGACATCTTGCGGCCATCCAGCCCCGGCAGGCGCGAGGCAGCCGTCAGGCGGGCCTGCGGCTCGACCAGGATCAGCTTGCGGCTGCCTTCCAGGTAACCGAACAGGCGCTCGCGGTCGCCCATCGACAGGCTCTGGGCGTCGTCCAGCATGGCCTTGGCCTGCTCCAGCGCCTCGTCCTTGCCGTCCTGCTGGTATTCGGTGCGCAGTTCGTTGTAGAGCTTGGCGCGCTTGCTGCCCAGCTTCTTGACGGCGTCCTGCGCCTTTTCTTCAAAGCCTTTTTCCTTGCCGTACAAGTGATTAAAACGCCGCGCAATTTCGCGCATCATCTCGATATGCGGCACCTGATCGTCGCCCACCGGCACCTGGCTGGCGCGGTAGATCAGCACGTCGGCCGCCTGCAGCAGCGGGTAGCCGAGGAAGCCGTAGGTGGCCAGGTCCTTGTTGGACAGGTTCTCGATCTGGTCCTTGTAGGTCGGCACGCGCTCCAGCCAGCCCAGCGGCGTGGCCATCGACAGCAGCAGATGCAGTTCGGCGTGCTCCGGCACCCGCGACTGGATGAACAGCGTGGATTGCGACGGATCGACGCCGGCCGCCAGCCAGTCGACCAGCATCTCCCAGGTACTGCGCTCGATGACGGACGGATCGTCGTAATGCGTGGTCAGCGCGTGCCAGTCGGCCACGAAGAACAGGCAAGGCAACTCGGACTGCATCTTGATCCAGTTCTTCAAGGCGCCGTGGTAGTGGCCCAGGTGCATGGCGCCAGTGGGGCGCATGCCGGATACAACACGATCGGGGTACATAATCAGACTCAGTTCAGTAGGAAAATAAGGGGGTACAACAGCACGTGGAAAATGCTCTGCAAGATGTGCATGCCGCCAATCAGGAAACCGGTCAGCATACCAAACTGCATCATCAGGATCAGACCGATGAACACATACATGCCATAACGCTCGATCTGCGCATATTTACGGGCCAGCGGCAACGGCAGGATGCCGGTGACGATACGGCCGCCGTCGAGCGGCGGCAAGGGAATCAGGTTGAAAATGCACATGGCCGAATTGACGCCGATGCCGGCCTTGCTCATCTCGATGAAGAAGTCATCCTGCGGCACGCTCAGCGCGTAGGTCAGCACCACCCACAACGCCATCCACGCCAGGCCCATGGCGAAGTTGGCCGCCGGACCGGCCGCCGCGACCAGCGCCATCTGCTTTTTCGGGTTGCGCAAGCGGCCGTAGTCGACCGGCACCGGCTTGGCATAGCCGAGCGCGGGCAGGTGCAGCAGACTGAGGATCAGCGGCAGGATCACTGTGCCGAAGGGGTCGATGTGGCGCAGCGGATTGAGGCTCAGGCGGCCTTCATTGGCGGCGGTGGGGTCGCCGAAGTAGCGGGCGACGTATCCGTGTGCGGCTTCATGCAGGGAAATTGCAAAAAGAACAGGGATCAGGTAGACCGCGATGGTCTGGATAATACTGTCGGTTTCGTTCATGAGGGGGATTTTACCAGAGGCTACGGAGTGTTCTTGCTGCGCCGTCAAGGGCCGGCGCACGTGCCCAATTGAAAGCCTGACAATGACAGCCCAGGCTTAGGCCAGGCTTACAGGCCAAACATGGCCGCATCGCCCCTGCCCTGGCGCACCAGCTCGGCGCCCGCCCCACTGAGGTCGATCACCGTGGTCGGTTCCAGGCTACAGGCGCCGCCGTCGATGATCAGCTCGATCTGCTTGCCAAGCCGCTCGCAGATGGTGTCGGCGTCGTTGAGCGCGTCTTCCTCGCCCGGCATGATCAGGGTCGTGCCCAGCAGCGGCTGCTGCAATTCTTCCAGCAGCGCGTGGACGATGGCGTCCTCCGGCACCCGCAGGCCGATGGTCTTGCGCGATGGATGGCTGAGCCGGCGCGGCACGCACTTGGTCGCTTCCAGGATGAAGGTGAACGGCCCCGGCGTGGCCGCCTTGAGCAGGCGGAACTGGCGATTGTCGACCCGCGCGTAGACGCCGATCTCGCTCAGGTCGCGGCACAGCAGGGTCAGGTGGTGTTTTTCGTCGATGCCACGGATGCGCCGCAGCCGTTCGACCGCCGCCTTGTCGTCCAGATGGCAGACCAGCGCGTAACAGGAATCCGTCGGCACGGCGACGATGCCGCCGTCGTGCACAATCTGCGCCGCCTGCTTGATCAGGCGCGGCTGCGGATTAACGGGATGGACCTGAAAAAATTGACTCATATGGCCGCTGCCGGGGCAAGCTGCCGGCCGCTGTTATTAACGGTTAAGATTGTACGCTACGCAAGGCGGCAATACGTTGCTCAAACGGCGGATGGGTCGAAAACAATGCCGTCCAGCCACTACCGGCCGTGATGCCGGCCGCCGCGATCGACTGCGGCAAGGCGCCCGGCTCCATGCCGTTCAGGCGCGCCAGCGCGTGCTGCATCGGCACGCTGCTGCCCAGCAGCTTGGCGGAACCGGCGTCGGCGCGGAATTCGCGCTGGCGCGAGAACCAGGCCACGATCAGCGACGCGGCCAGGCCGAAGATGATTTCGCAGACAAACACCGTCACCATGTAGCCGATGCCGGGGCCACGGCGTTCATTGTCGTTATTTTTCAGCAGCATGTTGTCGACGAAGAAACCGACCACGCGCGCCAGGAACACCACGAAGGTATTCACCACGCCCTGGATCAGGGTCATGGTCACCATGTCGCCGTTGGCGATGTGGGCGACTTCGTGGCCCAGCACGGCTTCCACCTCGTCGCGGTTCATGTTTTCCAGCAGGCCGGTGGAGACGGCCACCAGCGCCGAATTCTTGAACGCGCCGGTGGCGAAGGCGTTCGCTTCGCCGTCGTAGACCGCCACTTCCGGCATGCCGATGCCGGCGCGCTCGGACAGCGCCTTGACGGTGTTAACCAGCCACAGCTCGGTCGAGGACGACGGCGCGGCGATCACGCGGGCGCCGGTCGACCACTTGGCCATCGGTTTGCTGATCAGCAGCGAGAAGATCGCGCCGGCAAAGCCGACCACCAGCGAAAACGCCAGCAGGCTGCCCAGTTGCAGCGTGTTGCCCGATCCCGGACGACCGATACCCAGCAGCGACAGGACGATGGACAGCACCAGCATCACGGCGAAGTTGGTGGCGATAAACAGGATGATGCGTTTCATTGGAGGTCTCCGGTACGGACAAAGTTTGTCCAAATCATAAGGTATGACCGGGCGAACGCAAATTCAAGATACAAGGTTTTACATTGCGCCGGTAATCGGCGCGGTAATTTACCGATTAAAACCAGTCGTGCCAGACCGGAGTCACGCTGGCCGGCAGCGGCGGCAGCAGCGCGAAATCGACGCGGGACTCGCCCGGCGCATGGAAATCGGTGCCGCGCGAAGCCAGGAAGCCGTAACTGTTGGCCAGCTGCGCGTAGACGCCGTACTGCTCCGGCGTGTGGCTGCCGGTGACCACCTCGATCGCCGTCCCGCCCAGTTGCTTGAACTCGTCGAACAGCTGCCCCTGGGCCAGCTGGCTGAACTTGTAGCGGCCCGGATGGGCGATCACGGCGATACCGCCGGCGCCGCGTATCCAGTTGACCGAATCGGCCAAGGTGGCCCAGCAATGCGGCACATAGCCAGGCTTGCCTTCGGACAGGTACTTCTTGAACACGTCGGGAATATTGGCGCAGGCGCCGATTTCCACCAGGTAGCGGGCAAAGTGGGTGCGCGACATCAGGTCGGGATTGCCGACATATTTCAGCGCGCCCTCGTAGGCGCCGACGATGCCGACCTTGGCCAACTGATTGGCGATCTCGCGGCCGCGGTTGTCGCGGCCGGAACGGGTGCGGGCCAGGCCGTTGACCAGCCCGGCATTATTTTCATCGATCTGCAGGCCGACGATGTGCACGGTTTCGTTGGCCCAGGTGATCGAAATCTCGACCCCGGTCACGAAGCGCATGCCCTGCTCCTGCGCGGCGACGCGGGCGGCCGGAATGCCGCCCACTTCGTCATGGTCGGTCAGCGCCCACACGTCCACCCCCGCCTTGCGCGCGTGTTGCGCCACGGCGGCCGGTGCGAGGACGCCGTCGGAAACGTTGGAATGGCAATGCAGATCGACTTTCAACATATGGCTCTATGGTTACGGCAATGAAGTGATCATTGTACGCTGCCTGCGCAAAAGCCATCCATTGCTACATCAAGGTCGGCGCTGCGGACCCGCGCACCGCGCGCCAGCAGCTCGGCAAAGCGCACCGGATCGATGTTGGAGCCGCACACCAGCAGCGCCACGCGCTT
Organism: Duganella sp. S19_KUP01_CR8; assembly: GCF_036688705.1. Lineage (NCBI taxonomy): Bacteria > Pseudomonadati > Pseudomonadota > Betaproteobacteria > Burkholderiales > Oxalobacteraceae > Duganella > Duganella sp. S19_KUP01_CR8. Next base: position 27,789 of record NZ_JAQQPR010000028.1, read on the forward strand.
GCCCGCCAGCCGCTCGCGCAGCGGTCCGAACAGGGCGGCCGTCGCCACCGCTGCGGCCGGTTCCGCCACCAGCTTGGCGTCGCGGAACAGATGCAGCATGGCCAGGCAGATCTCGTCGTCGGTCACCCGCACCACTTCGTTGACGAAGCGCCGGCAGACGCCGAAGCTGTAAGCCATCGCATACGGCGCACCCAGGCTGTCGGCCACGGTGTCGACCCGCTCCAGCGCTTCCGGCTGGCCGGAGGCGAAGCTGCGGTACAGCGCGTCGGCGCCGAACGGTTCCACGCCGTACACCGCGCAGGCCGGATTGATCTGCTTGACGGCGGCGGCGATGCCGGCGCACAGGCCGCCACCACCCACCGGCACCACCACCGCGTCCAGATGCGGCACCTGCGCCATCAGTTCCAGCCCGACCGTCGCCGTGCCTTGCGCGGTCAGCGGTCCCTCGTAGGGATGCAGCATGGTGCGCGCCTCGTCGCGCTCGATCTCGCGCCCGCGCGCGAAAGCCTGGTGTACGTCGGGCATCAGCAGCACTTCAGCGCCCAAATCGCGGCATGCTGCGATACGGGCCGGGCTGGCGTGCTGCGGCATCACCACCTTGGCGCTGCACTCCGCCAGCCTGGCGGCGTAGGCAGCGGCGATCGCATGGTTGCCGGCGCTGACGGCGACGATGCCGCGTTGCCGCGCCGGCTCATCCAGCGCTGCAACGCAGTTGAGGGCGCCGCGCAGCTTGAAGGTGCCGGTCTTTTGAAACAGTTCCAGCTTGAGCCAGACTTCGCCGCCGGCAAACTGCTGCTCGACGACGCCGGTCTGCCAGCGCCACACGGGCGTTTCAAGGATTTTGCCTTGCAGGCGTTGGGCGGTAGCGCGGATCTCGGCCAGCGAGGGATAGAGTTGGGTCATGGTGCTGCTCCATAGAATATTCGAGGGAATGCGGCTCAGCCGCGTGAGGGGCTGGGGGCGCCGAGCACCGGCGCAGCCGCAGCTCAGCGACCCTGAATAATTCGAATAATGGAGACGGCGGACAGACTCCGACCGGCGAACGCGGCAGCACCAGCGTCGGAAGCGACGTGGCGGCGGGTTGGCAAGATGGTCGGACAAGAGGTCATGGGTTTAATCATGCCAAATAAGCAAAGCCTTGGCAAGCGATTCCTGGCGATTATTGCTAGCGCGCCAGGAAAGCTTCGATCAGGTGCGCCAGCTCCTCCGGCTGGTCGTGATGCAGCATATGGCCCGCATCGGCCAGCACTTTGCACTCAACGTCACGCAAATGGCCGAGGCGGCGCTCCAGTTCGGCACGCCCTTCCTGCTCGCCGCCCATCCAGGTCCACATATTGGTCTGCTCGGCCTCGACCCACAGCGTCGGCGCGGTGATGGCGCTCCAGCAAGCCATGATGTCCTCGACGTGGTAAGGCAGCGGGCCCGGCTGCTTGTGGGCCGGATCGCCGAGGATCTCCCATTCGCCCGCATCGTTCTGCGCCGACCAGTGCTGCGCCAGGAAGGCGGCGCGCTCGTCGCTGAGGCGCGGATTGGTCTTTTGCAGTCGTGCGGCGACGGCCGCCTGCGATGGATAGTTGCGCATTTCCTGCTGCTCCAGCAGTGCGTCCATCCACTTGGCGTAGCGGCCCGGCGCCTGCTCCGGCTTGCTGGAACGCAGGCCGCCGCCTTCCAGGTTGATCAGCTTGCGGATGCGCTCCGGCCGCGCGCCGGCATAGATGCCAACCACGTTGCCGCCCATGCTATGCCCCAGCAGGTTGACAGCCTGATCCGGCGAGTAATGACGCAGGATGGCGTCCAGGTCGGCCAGGTAGTCGGGGAACCAGTAGGTATCGGTGCCGCAGCGCTGCGACAGGCCGAAACCGCGCCAGTCCGGCGCGATCACGTGCCAGTCGCCCTGCAGGGCGTCGACCACGAACTGGAACGAGGCGCCCACGTCCATCCAGCCGTGCAGCATGAAGATCTTGGGCGCGCCGTCCCGGCCCCAGTGGCGCAGGTGGCAGCGCAGGCCGCGGATGGTCAGGAATTCGGAACGGGACGAAGTGAAGGTCATGATGGTCCTTGAAAATGCGTAAGCCGGCGCAATATCAGTTGCTTGCTGGCGATGAAGTAAAATAATAGCACGACCGTTCGATAGCCGCTCAAGCGTAAAATAGCACCATCCCACCGCTCATCAGCGCTGAATTCAGCACGTTCAGCTCAACTAAGTAAGGTTTCCAATGTCTATATATCAACTGGGCGAACATGCGCCCGAGATCGATGCATCGTCATTTGTTGCCGACACTGCCACAGTGATCGGCAAAGTCAGCCTGCACGCCAACACGTCGGTGTGGTTCGGTGCGACGCTGCGCGGCGATAACGAACGCATCACCATCGGCGAAAACAGCAATGTACAGGAAGGCACGGTCATGCACACCGACATGGGCTACCCGCTCACGGTGGGCAAGAACGTCACCATCGGCCACCAGGCCATGTTGCACGGCTGCACCATCGGCGACGGCGCCCTGATCGGCATCCAGGCCGTGATCCTCAACGGCGCCAAGATCGGCAAGGGCTGCCTGGTCGGGGCCGGTGCGCTGGTCACCGAAGGCAAGGAATTCCCGGACAACTCGCTGATTATCGGCTCGCCGGCCAAGGCCGTGCGCACGCTGACCGACGAAGACGCCGCACGCCTGCTCGCCAGCGCCGACAGCTACGTCAAACGCGGCCAACTGTTCAAGACGCAACTCAAAAAGATTGGATAAAAAATGAGCATCACCCCCATCATCGGCCAGGACACCCTGCAAAAATTCATCTTCGACAACGCCTCCGTGCGTGGCGAGTTCATCGACATTTCCGCCACCTGGCGCGAGGTGCTGTCGCGCCACGCCTACCCTGCCCCGGTCAAGAAACTGCTGGGCGAAATGGTGGCCGCCGCCGCGCTGCTGTCGGCCAACCTGAAGTTCAACGGCACCATCATCATGCAGATCCACGGTGACGGTCCGGTGAACCTGCTGGTGGTCGAGTGCGACGCCGACCTGCATCTGCGCGCCACCGCCAAGCTCGCTTCCGACGCCGTGATCGCCGACGACGCCACCTTGCCGTCGCTGCTGAACGCGAGCGGCAAGGGCCGCTTCGTCATCACGCTCGACCCGGCCGACAAGATGCCGGGCCAGCAGCCATACCAGGGCATCGTGCCGCTGGACGGCGACGATGTCAGCACCGTCATCGAAAACTACATGCTGCGTTCGGAACAGCTGGACACCAAGCTGTGGCTGGCGGCGGACGACAACGTCTCGCGCGGCCTGCTGCTGCAAAAGCTGCCTTACCACGGCGGCACGACCGCCGTCGAGACGACGCCGCTGACCGAAGACGAAGCACTGGAAACCTGGAACCGCGCCGTGATCCTGGGCTCGACCTTGAAGCAGGAAGAGATACTGTCGACCACCATCGACGTGCTGATGCAGCGCCTGTTCTGGGAAGAGACGATTCGCGTGTTCGATCCGCTGCATCCGTCCTTCCACTGCACCTGCACCCGCGAGAAGGTCGGCAACATGCTGAAGATGCTGGGCCGTCCGGAAGTCGACAGCGTGCTGGAAGAACTGGGCCATGTCGGCGTCAACTGCGATTTCTGCGGCCAGCACTATGACTACGACAAGGTCGATTGCGCCCAGCTGTTCGCCACCGACGCGCCGGTCGAAGCGCTGATCCCGGCGGGCGAAGTGAAGCACTAAGCCGTAAAGTTGCACTCAAAAAAAACGCGCCCGACGATCCCGTCCGGCGCGTTTTTTTACAACGGGGGTCAAGTCTGACATTCGGACACGAGGTCATCCATTTCGGGATCTACAGTTAAGCTCGTGTCCGAATGTCAGACTTGACCCCATTTCGTTTTTTACGTCGGTGGGGCGAGCGCGCTCAACTCCCCTGCTCGACTCACATCTTCGTACAACGGGTTTCCATCACTTCGATCGCGCCCAGCGTCTGCGTCGACGTGGCGCTGCGCATCAGGTCGACCCGCTCGACGCAGGAACCGCGCAGCAAGCGCTCCTGGTTGCGGGTGCAGATCGTCACCGAGCCGGCGGTACTGGTACTGCAAAAGAATCCCTCGGCGCGCATGCGCACCAGCGCCTGGTCCAGCGGCATGCCCGGCTGTACTGTCTGCGTGACGAAGTTGCCCAGCGCCGCCTGGTTCACCGTGTAGCAGCCGGCCAGCTGAGCGACCAGCCCCGCCAACGCCAGCATCAAAAGTTTGCGCATCGCGATCCTCTCGTTATTTCCATCCAGCAGTGTATCGCACCGGCGTCATGATCCGGTAACACTCGGTGCCTATCATGCGCAAAGTTTCCATTTCCTCCATATCCAAGGCAGATCATGAACAAGAAATTATCCGCAGTGTGCTTCGCCGCGCTGAGCTTCCCCATGCTGGCGATGGCCGCCAACGTCGCCGCCGCCGTGGCCGACATGGCCGCCGATGCGCCCGCAGCCGCCGCGCAAGGCCACGCTACGGAAGCCGAAGCGGCCGCCGCCGCGCCGGTCGCCACGATTGAAATCGCCACCCGCAAAACCCGCTCCTCGGTCGCGCTGACCAAGGGCGATATGCAGAAAATCCTGCCAGGGATTAATCCTTTGAAGGCCTTGGAAACCTTGCCAGGCGTGAGCTTCCAGACCGCCGACCCTTGGGGCAACAACGAGCAGAACCTGTCGCTGTTCGTGCACGGCTTCAGCGGCCCGCAACTGGGCTACACCATGGACGGCGTGCCGCTCGGCGACCAGCAATACGGCAACTACAACGGCCTGTCGCCACAACGCGCCGTCATCAGCGAGAACGTCGGCAGCGTGATCCTGTCGTCCGGCGCCGGCGACCTGTCGACCGCATCGACCAGCAACCTGGGCGGCACCATCGAGACCTTCTCCAGCGATCCGCAGCGCAGCCGCAACCTGGCCGTGCAGCAGACCGTCGGCAGCTACAACACCTCGCGCACCTTCCTGCGCTACGACACCGGCGACTTCGGCAACGGCAACAGCGCCTACATCTCGGCCGTCCACCACGAGCAGAAGGCGTGGGACTTCAACGGCCGCCAGGGCGGCGACCAGGTCAACGCCAAGTACATCAACCAGAGCAACGCCGGCAAGCTGACCCTGTACTTCAACTATTCGGACAAGATCGAGCCGAACGAAGACGCCACCGTGCGCTCGGCCGCCGAGAAATACCAGCCCTACACCCGTCCGTTCATGTACCCGAACTTCCAGACCGCGCTGGCCTACCTGTCGCCGACCGGCGCCACGCCCGCGGCCGAAGGCAACAACTACCGCAATTACTACAGCGACGCCCAGCGCAAGGACTACCTGACCTACGCCAAGTACGACATGAACCTCGGCGAAACGACCACCTGGTCCAACCAGGTCTACTACCACAACGACGACGGCGTCGGCGTGGTGGCCGGTCCGATCGGCGTGGCCGGCCTGCCCGGCCTGTTCGCGGTCTACTTCCCTGGCCAGAACCTGAAGCAGGTGTTCGGCAACTCCGGCTACGCCACCCGCACCACCGAATACGCGATCAACCGCAACGGCTGGCTGTCGACCCTGACCAGCGAATTCGGCAACCACAAGCTGCAAGGCGGCCTGTGGCTGGAACATAATCGTTCGTCGGCCTACCGCCGCTGGTACGCGCTGGACGTGAACAACCCGAGCTCGCCATACGACCGCCCAAGCAATCCGCTGATCACGCAGTACGGCAGCGAGATCAACAACAAGGTCGCCCAGATCCACCTGCAGGACGAATGGCGCGTGCGCGACGACCTGGCGCTGCAGGCGGGCTTCAAGTCCAGCCTGCAATTTGCAGAAGGCCAGTTCCCGGTGCAACCGGCCAAGGGCGCGATCGCCAACGGTTCGCTGGCCCTGCCGGTGGGCGAGATCATCACCAAGAAATGGTTCCTGCCGCAGGTCGGCGCGCGCTGGGACATCACCTCGCAAGACCAGCTGTTCGTCAACGTGCAGAAGAACATGCGCCAGTTCGTCACCTACGGCGGCGGCGGCGCTTCGCCGTGGAGCCTGGCGAGCCAGGCCGCGTTCGACCTGTTCAAGAGCAGCGCCAAGCCTGAGACCTCGATCACCTACGAACTGGGCATGCGCACCAGCCACCAGCTGGACCTCGGCCCGCTGCAGGCCATCGACGGCCAGGTCAACCTGTACCACGTCGACTTCAAGGACCGCCTGCTGACCATCAGCCCGACGCCGGTGATCACCTCCATCATCGGCGGCAATCCGGTGCTGGCCAACGTCGGCAGCGTCAAGACCGACGGTATCGACATCTCCGGCACGCTGCATTTCGGCCGCATGTTCTCGTTCTACGATGCACTGTCGTTCAACCGTTCGACCTACTCGGACAACTACAGCAACGGCAAGGACATCGTGCAGACCGCCGGCAAGGCCGTGCCGGGCAGCCCGGAGTGGATGAACAAATTCGTCGCCACCGCCACCGTGGCCGACACCGAGTTCCAGCTGATCGGCGACTACGTCGGCAAGCGCTACGCCACCTACACCAACGACCTGGACGTGCCGAGCTACTTCCTGATGAGCCTGGGCGTATCGGGCAAGCTGCCCTTCCTGAACAACAGCTGGGTGAAGAATGCGCGCTATCGTTTGAACGTCAGCAACCTGGCCAATCGCGAAGGCAGCCTGAACGTGGTGGTCGGCGCGGCCAGCGGGACTTACAATACCTTCCCGATCGCTCCACGCCAGGGCTTCCTGACTTTGATGGCTGACTTCTGATGAACAATCTTTATTTGCCCAAGCGCCTGTCGCGGCGCGGCTTCATTCAAGCGGCGGCGGTGACCGCCGGCGCTACGCTGATCCTGCCCGGCTCGGTGCTGGCGGCGACCACCTCGGACCTGTCCGGCATGCCGGGCATCGGCCCGGTCGGCGCCGGCGCCAAGACCCCGCTGGTGTTCGGCCACCGTGGCGCCAGCGCGTTGCGTCCCGAGCACACGCTGGGTTCGTACGCCAAGGCCATCGCCGACGGCGCCGACTACATCGAGCCGGACCTGTGCAGCACCAAGGACGGCGTGCTGGTCGCGCGCCATGAAGCCTTCCTCAGCGAAACCACCGACGTCGCCAGCCATCCCGAATTTGCGAGCCGCAAGACCCGCAAGACCATCGACGGCGAAACGCATGAAGGCTGGTTCGTCGACGACTTCACGCTGACCGAACTGAAGACGCTGCGCGCGGTGGAACGCCTGCCGCAGTACCGTCCGGCCAGCGCGCAGTACAACGGCATGTTCCAGGTACTGACGTTTGAAGAGATCATCGACTTCACCGCGGCGGAAGCGGCGGCGCGCGGCCGCATCATCGGCCTGGTGCCGGAGCTGAAGCATTCGACTTATTTCGCCAGCGTCGGCCTGCCGCTGGAGGACCGCTTCCTGTCCATCCTGGCGGCGCACGACTACACGCGCCGCAATCCGGTCGAGATCCAATCGTTCGAAGTGGCCAACCTGAAATACCTGCGCGGCAAGCTGGGCCAGCGCGCCAATCTGCGCCTGATGCAGTTGGTGATCGGCGAGAATGTGCGGCCGATGGATGTGGCCAAGGCCGGCGGCACGTTGACCTTCTCGCAGATGTGCACGCCGGCCGGCCTGCGCGACATCGCGCAGTACGCCGACGTGGTGGCGCCGCCGACACGCTCGCTGATTCCGCTGAAGAAGGATGGCAGCCTGGGCGAGCCAAGCTCGCTGGTGGAGGATGCGCACAAGGCGGGCTTGCGGGTGGAGCCGTGGACCTTCCGTCCGGAGAACCATTTCCTGGCGGCGGACTTCCGCAACAACGCCGGCGACGCCGCGCGCAACGAGGCCGGCTCGATCGCCGAAATCAAGCGCTACATCGCCACCGGCCTGGATGGGTTCTTCACCGACGATCCGGCATTGGGTCGCGCCGCCCTCAACGGCTGATCTGGTTTAGCGCGAACGACGGCGGGCCCAGCCCGCCGTCAGCAACACGCCGGCGAGCAGCATTGCATACTGCGACGGCTCGGGCACCGGCGCGGTGGTGGTCAGCACCATGTTATCCAGATTGAGAATTTCATTGCTTGCCGGAGGCAGTATCGAGAAACGGTAAATGGGCACGTTGCTGCTGATGCTCAACCTGCCGTCAAAGGAGCCCGGAGTATCCAGCACATCCATCGCAAGGACATGGCCTTGGGCATCATACCCAGTCAGCGTCGCCTTCCAGGATGAACGCGTATTGATCGAAATGCCGTACACCGGCACCGACAGCGTGGCGATCGGGTTGGTCGAGCTGATGAAATGATTCAACGGATTGCCGTCGAAGAAGGCAAACTGCATCAGCGAGCCCTGGGAAAAGTGCAAGCCGATGGCGGCATATTTTTCATCCAGCGTATCGATAAACGTATCTGCCGTCGGCACGTCGTCGGCCGTGCCAAGGACGCCATCGGCCCCCGGCAGGTGTTCAAAATCGATAGTGATCGACGCCGCACCGGCGCCAGCGGAGCACAGCACCGAAACGAACAACGCAATAACGATACGCCAGACTTTGTTCATGATTTTCCTATGTGGTTTATTTGATAACCACATGATAGGCAATCATGAAAGTTTTAACAACATATTTCACGTATCGGTCAGGCCATTGGCAATGTAACGAGTGCCAGCAAGCCGCCGCCTTGGGCATCGCTCAGCTCGATGGTCCCGCCGTGACTGGCCGCCGCCGAGGCCGCGATCGCCAAGCCCAGTCCGCTGCCGCTCTTGGCTTGCTGCGGATCGCGGAAGAAGCGGTCGAACACACGTACCCGCAATTCCGGCGCAATGCCCGGTCCCTGGTCCTCCACCGTCAACACCGCCTGCCCCGCAACACAGGCCAGGCCGACCCGCACCACCCCATGCGGCGGGCTGTACTTGATCGCGTTCTCCACCAGATTGTCCACCAGCGACACCAGGCTCTCGTGCTGCCCCATGATGCAGACCGGTTCCGCCGCCGCCAACTCCAGCTCCAGCTCCACGCCCTCGCGCGACGCCAGCCCCGACAACGCCGCCAGCCGGTCCTGCAACAAGGCATCCAGCGCCAGCCGCCCATGCGGTTCGCTGCCGGTGGCGTCGCTGCGCATCAGTTGCAGCAGCTGGCCGACCAGCCTCCCGGCGCGATTGCCGCTGCTGAGTATGCCGTTCAACAATTCACGCTGCACCGGGCCGTTGGCCTGTCCCTGCATGGCTTCCGCGTTGACCCGCATGGCCGCCAGCGGCGTGCGCAGTTCATGCGCGGCGTCGGCGATGAAGCTGCGTTCGCGCAGCGCGCTCTGGCTGACCCGCAGCAGCAAGGCGTTGACGCTGTCGACCATCGCCGCCAGCTCGCGGTGCGGCGGCTTGAACGTCAGCGGCGTCAAGTCCTGCGGGCCGCGCGCCGCCACCTCCTGCGCCACGCGTCGCCACGGACGCATCGCGATGCGGATCGACCACCAGGCCGGCAAGGGCAGCAGCGGCAAGCTGATCAACAAAGGCAGCAGGAAGTAGCCGCGTGAATTGATCGTCATAAACACATTCAGGATGCCGACCGGCGCCGCCACCATCACCTGGGTGTCCGACGTGCGCGAGCGGACCGTGCGTGTGCGGAATCGTTCGCCTAGCAGGTGCACGGTATGGATGCCCTCGGCGTCGCCGCGGCGCAGGCCCGGTGGCATCGCCTGCGTATGATAGACCAGCCGCTCGCCTTGCCAGACCAGCAGCAGCGGACCGAGCGACTCCAGTTTGCTGTCATCGAACTCCTCGCGCAGCGCGCCGTCGATCAAGGCCAGGCTCTGTTGCTGCCGGGCCGGCTGGCTGGCCAGGTTCTCGGCCACGCTGATGACCGCATCGAAGGTTCTGAGCGAGTTCAGGTAGCTGGGACTGTCGCCGCCGTTGTGGACCACGATGGCGATCACGCCGCCCCACATCACCAGCACCAGCGCCACCTGCACCAGCATCAGCCGCCGCACCAGGGTCGGCTCGGCGACCACGCGCCACAGGCGCCGCAGCCAATAACGCAGCCAACTCACGCGGCACCGCCCGGCGCCTGCTGGTCGATCACATAGCCGATGCCGCGCACGGTGCGGATGTAGCCCTCGCCTATCTTGCGCCGCAGGTTGGCCATGTGGACGTCCAGCGTGTTGCTGGCGTTGGTCTGGCTGCCGGGCAGGGTTTGTTCCTCCAGCACGCGCCGGGTCAGCACGCGGTCGGTGCGCATCATCAGCATCTTGAGCAGCGAGTACTCGCTGGCCGTCAGCTCCACCGCGCGGCCGGCCACGCTGACGCGGCGGGTCGGCGCATGCAACACCAGGCCGCGCACGTCGATGGTCTCGCCGTCGTAGCCGTAGCTGCGGCGCGCCAGCGCGCGCACGCGCGACAGCAGCTCGGCCAGCACGAAAGGCTTGACCAGGTAATCGTCGGCGCCGCCATCCAGGCCGGACAGGCGGTCGTCCAGCGTATCGCGCGCGCTGAGGATCAGCACCGGCAGGCCGCCACTGCTGTCGCCCTGCGCCTTGTTGCGGCGCAGCTGACCCAGAAAGGTGAGGCCGTCGCCGTCGGGCAGGCCGAGGTCGAGCAACACCAGGTCACAGCCGTCGCGCGCCAGGCTGCGTGCGGCGTCGTCAAGGGTGCGCACCCACACCACCTCCATGCCCTGCTCCGACAGCGCGATGCGCACGCCGTTGCCCAGGTCCAGGTCGTCTTCTATCAACAGGATTTTCATAGGGCGTATTAGAACATCTGAATCTGAAGATGAGCTAAAGAAGCCGTCTTCATGTTTTCTTCATCAAAGGCTCAGATTGCCTTCATGGCGGCTCTCCATACTGCACCCAGTTGACCGGGCCATCGGGGCGCCGGCGCTACTTCTGAATGGATACAACCATGAATTTACGCCTGATCTCCACCGCAGCGGCCTGCCTGCTGCTTCCCTCCCTGGCCCTGGCGGCCGACGACAGCCAGTTCCTGCTCGGCGGCGGCGTTGCGGCCGGCGCGCGCTATTCCGGCTCCAAGCAAAACACCGTCGCGCCGCTGATCCTGCTGGACTACAGCCATGCCAGCGGCTTCTTCGCCAGCACCATGCGCGGCATCGGCTACGGCGGCCAGCAAGGCCCGCTGAGCTACAGCGCGGCATTGGGCTATCGCGGCGAACGCAAGGAAAAAAACGAGAAGGGAGTGTTCGGCAATACCGGCAGCGCGGAGCTGAAGGGCATGGGCGACATCAAGGGCAGCGCCAGCGCCATGCTGAGCCTGGGTTACAAGCCCGTGTCCATGCTGGAGTTGAACGTCAGCGCGGACGTTCCACTGTCGCAGCGCGAGAACGGCAAGAATTTCCACGCCGGCGTGACCGCCCAGCTGCTCGACGCGCCCAACGACCAGCTGTCGCTGAGCGCAGCGGCGGGTTTTGCGGACAGCAAGTACGCGCAGACCTACTACGGCGTGACGGCCAAGCAGGCGACGACGTCGAACTTCAAGGCCTACCAGGCCAAGTCAGGCCTGTACGAAGCGAACCTGATGCTGTCCTGGCAGCACAAGATCGACCAGAAGTGGAGCGTGACCACCATGCTGGGCGCCAACCACCTGCTGCGCGAAGCTTCGCGCAGCCCGCTCACCCAGCGCAAGACCAGCCCGACCGGCGCGGTCTACGTGAGCTACGCCTACTGATTTTCCAGCAGCAGGGTCTGGATGTCGCGGTAGATCAGCTCGGGCTGCAGGAAGGCCGGGCTGTAGATCTCGCGCACCCGCCCCTGCCGGTCGAGCAGGAACAGCTTGACCTGGTGGTAGTACAGCCGCGTAGGTTTGCCCTCATTGTCGAGCTGAACCGAGGTGCTCTGCCCCAGTTCGTCGAGGATGGGTTGCAACTGCCCGACCGAGCGCGAGGTCAGGAAGTGCCAGCGCAGCGGCTGGTTTGGGCGCCCCAGCGCGCCGCCGTAGTTGCGCATGGCTTCCGGCGTGTCGTTGACCGGATCGAAGGAGATGCTGGCGAACTGCACCCGGCGCGCCAGCGCGGGCGTCTCCAGCAAGCGCAATCGCAGGTCGTGCAAAGTGGAGAACAGCGCCGGACAGCCGACCGGGTCGCTGCAATAGGTGTACATGAAGTTGAGCAGCGTGACCCGGCCTGTGGTGTAGCGTTCCAGCGGCATGTCGCGGCCGTCGCTGTCGAGCACCACGCCGCGCGGGCCGGCCTGGATCACCGGCAGGCTGTAGCTGCCGGCCGCCGGCACGATCAGCTGCGACGGCGCGGGTGACGGCACGGCCGTAGGCCGCTGCGCCGCGCCGGCCGGCGGCGCCGCATCGGTTCCGCTCAACAGCAGCAACGCCAGCAGCAACGGCCAGAGATCAACGCGCCAACGCCACATTCGGGGTCGGCTTGGCGCTGAACTTCATGTGGTGCGGACGGCCCAGCTTCTCCTTGTAGAAATCGATCTTCCATTGCTGGACCAGCTCCTTGCCGTCCCAGTGGAAGAGCTTGATGAAATGGTCGTCGTTGTCCAGGTCCCAGTGTTCCAGCAGGCTGGTGGTGATGTACAGGCGCTTGCCGTCCCAGCTCTGGCTGACCATGTTGACGTGCTTGCCGGTGACCTTTTCATAGACCTGGCGCGGCGCTTCCGGATTGCTCAGGTCAAACAAGCGGGTCTTGCCGTCCATGAAGGTGTTGACCCACAGGCCCTTGCCGTCGGCCGTGATCGACATATCGACCGGCAGCGGAATCTTGGCCGGATCGCCGATCGCTCCGACATCGCGCGCCTGCCAGCGGCCGCTGGCGTCGGGCTTGACCAGCCACAGCTTGGAGGTCAGCGCGGTGGCGGTGATCGCCCAATTGTCGCCGCTGGCCTGCGACCAGCGCACTTCCAGCGGCGCGCCAGGGGTGCTGAAGATCTGCAACGGCTTCATGGCCTTGAAGTCCCACAGCACCATGGTGTTGCCGAATTTTTGCATCGCCGCCGGGTCCTTGATCAGCTTGCCCAGGTCGGTGCGGTAGTTGTTGTAGCCGGTGAAGCTGGAGGTCAGCATGGCGTTGCGGGCGGGGTTGATCGCCAGGTCGTAGCCATAGCCGTCGCCCTGCACCTCGCCGATCTTGCCGGTCGGGTTGGGATAACTGGCCACCACGTCGCCCTTGTTGTTGTACACCGCCATGCCGGTGGCGCCGCCCATGTCGCGCGGGTTCGACAGGAAGCCGACCAGCATCCGGCCCGGCAGCGCATAGAAGGTGTGCGGGCCGACGAAGCCACTCTTGTCGACCACGTCATTGATGGTCTTCACCAGCTTGGGATGGGCCGGGTCGGTGCCGACGTCGAACACGAAAATCTTGCTGTCCTGCAGACGCCCGGCCCACAGGTATTTGCGGTCTTCGGTGAAGCCGACGTGGTGGGCGTCGCCACGGCCCGGCACCGACAGCTTGTTGATCACCTTGCCGTATTGGGGCGAGGCCGGGTTGGCGTCGATGGTGACCAGCTTGTCGTTGCCGTCACCGATGCCCTTGATGCCCAGCGTCCAGACCTGGACGTAGTCTTCCTGACCCTTGATCAGGTTGGACATATACGGAGAGTTGCAGGTTTCGTCGGCGCCGGCCGGGCCGGCCAACAATGCGGCAACGAGCAGACTGGCGATAGGCAGCAATTTCATTCCGGACTCCGTATATGTTTATTAATATATACAATTTGACATCGTCCGTTTGAAAAATCAACCGTTACTTTTGCGTTTGTTCATACACACTTGGACTTGTACAATCCACAGTACAGGTGATGGCTGCCTAAATTGAGACGATGGAGTGCAAAATGAGAATCATCAGCTTTTCCGATGCTCGCAGCAATCTACGGACTGTGATCGACCAGGTGGTTGAGGATGCAGACGTCACCGTTATCTCTCGCCGCGATGCACCAGATGCAGTAGTCATGTCCTTCGACCATTACAGCAGCCTGATGGAGACGGTGCATCTGTTGAGTTCGCCTGCTAACGCGGCGCACCTGGCAAAATCAATCGCTCAGGCGCGCGCAGGCCAGGCGCAGCAGCGGGAACTCATCGATATTCCCGCTGCGGAGTAAGCGCAACATGCGCAACGTGAAGTTTACTGATGAGGCCTGGAACAGCTACATCTATTGGCAAACGCAAGACAAGAAGACCCTCAAACGCGTCGATGATCTGATCAAAGACGCGCAGAGAGACCCCTTCAGTGGCATCGGAAAGCCAGAGGCGTTAAGGCATAGCCTCTCTGGTTTTTGGTCCAGGAGAATAGACGAGACAAATCGCCTGGTCTACGAAGCCACGGAAGAGGACTTGGTGATCATTTCTTGTCGATACCATTACTAGTACTGCATTTACAGCACTGCGCTGCTGTGGGCGGCCACCAATTGCCACTGGCCGTTGTCCGCCTGCCGCCAGATGCGGGTGAAGCGCAGCAAGGCTTCGAAGTCCTGTGCGGCGTAATGGCCGCTGAGCTTGACGCAGATTGAAGTCATCGGCAGCGCCGCATTGCCCAGCACTTGCAGCTCGACCGTTTCAACGCTGCGGAAACGCAGCGTGCCGGAGCGGTGCAGCTCCAGGTCCTGCGCCTTGTCGATGACCTGTCCCATGTGGTTGGTGAACAGCAGGTCGTCGGCCAGGATCTGGTCCAGCTCTTTCACGTCCGAGGCCAGCATGGCCAGCCGCAGGCGTTCTTCGGCCGCGCGGATTTCCACATGACGCTTCAACGCGCCCAATACCTCGGGGAAGTCGCCCACCACCATCGGACCGAACTCGGCCTCCTGCGGTCCGGTGATCTCGGTGCTGTAGCTGATGCGCGTCTGGCCGGATGGCAGCGCTTCGATGCGGTGGAACACCAGCACGCGATTGCCGTCGACGACGGTCTCGTCGGTGAACTCCTGGTTCTCGCGCACCGTCCGCAAGGTGCTGGTGAAGAGGTCGTCGCCCGGCACCCGCATCGTGAAGCTGCTGCCTTCCGCGAACGGGCCGTGCAGCTCGATGTTAACGATGCCGGCGTTCCAGCGCTTCCAGCCGGCGACGTCCGAGAACAGCGCCCAGACCTGCGCCGGCGTGGCGCTGGTTTCTATGCTTGATACATGGGTCCACATGGAATTCTCCTTGATTCGATGGAGACCCAGCATAGCGAAATATTAACATTAAAGCAATCAACGGCTGGCCTGACGTGCGGCGCTATCCGGCTTGGGCAGCGCGGCCGTCATGTCGACCCAACTCTGCGGCTGCGGCTTGTTACGCTCGCGCACGCCGAAGAAGCTCACCACCAGCTCGCCGTTCTTGTCGAAGAATTCCACCGATGTCACGCCGGCGCGCTTGATGACGTAGCCGCTGTTGAAGGCGTTGTCGCGCAGGTGCAGATTGAATTCCGGGTCCAGCACGTTGAACCAGCCGCCCGCTTCCTGCACCTTGTTGACCTTGCCGCTGAAGATCTGGATCGTCGATTCATTGCCGAGGAAGGCCATGATGTCCAGCTTCTGTTTGGCCGATTGTTCCAGCAACTGCCGCACCGCCAGCGGCGTGACGCGCTGCACCGCGCTGGCCGGCGCCAGCCGCATCGCCTGCTCGCGCGATACGCCGAACTCGCTCAACAGGCGGTTGAACTGGTGCACGTCGGTCAGCTCGTTCCACGCCAGCTGGAATTCCTTGACGTCGACCGCGCTGTCCGGTTTCTCGGCCACCTTGGCTGGCGCTGCAAGGACCTTCAGCTCCGCGCTCTGCACCGGGTTGCGGAACTCTGCCACCAGCTTGTCGAACACCGGCACGCCGGCTTCGCTCTTCACGTAGATCTTGTGGGCGGCGTTGCCGTGGGTGTCGAAGAATTGCAGGCTGCGCGTGACCGCGCCGTCCTTGCCGGGTTGAACAACAGCGAACGCATACTTCCAGTTCTTGAAGGTGAAGCGCAGGTCGATCTCGCCGCCCAGGTAGCCGCCGGCGATGTTGCGCAGGCGGGCTTCGCGTTCCTTTTCCTTGTCGGCGTCAAGGCCGACGATTTCTTCCTGCGGCTTGAGGCGGGTGGCGACGCCGGTGCGTTCCAGCACGCCGTTGTCGTTGCGGGTCAGCGCCAGGACGGTGCCCAGGTCCAGCGCGCGGCGCATGATTTCACGCGGCACGTTTTCGCCTTCCTGCAAGCGGGTGACGGTCTTGCCGATGCCGACCGCCAGCAGATCGGCCTCGGAAACGTTGAGCGTCTTGGCGGCGTCTCGCAGTTGCAACTTCGGTTGTTCGGCGCGCAGCGCGTCGTAGCGCTCGGCCAGGCTGGCGGCGTTGGCCGGCAGGTTTGTGAGCAGCAAGGCGCCGGTCAGCGCCAGGGCAAAACGGTGATGAGCTTTCATGTGGACTCCTTAGTAGATCACTTTGAGGTTGACCGCGTAGTTGCGGCCCGGACGGACATTACGTTCGATATCGGCCAGCGTCGCGGCGGTGCTGCCGGCCGGCAGGCCGCGCGCCGACGCGTAATCCCAGTACTTCTTGTCGCCGAGGTTGTAGACGCCGGCATTGATGACGGCGTGCTTGCCGATGTTCCAATAGGCGGTGAGATCCATCACCGTCGAGCCGGGCACGGCGAAGCGCGCGACGGCGGCGTCGGCGATGATGTCGTCGCCGGCTTTCTTGCCGCGCACGGTGCTGACCACGAAGGCAGCGCCGCCGCGCAACGCCGGGTCGTCGTAGGCGAAAGTGGCATTGGCCTTGTACGGCTGGATCGACGACAGCTCGCCCTTCTTGCCGGTCAGGCGGTTCTCCGCCGTGCCGCGCGATACGCCGCCGGCCAGTGCCACGCTGTAGCCCTTCATCTGCTCGATCCACTGGCCCAGCAGGAAGCGGCTGCTCACCTCGCCGCCCCAGGTGGTGGCCTTGCCGACGTTTTCAGGACGATAGAGGCCGAAGGTGATGGTCGGATAGTTGACCGGATCGGGCGCTTGCGCGGCGTATTCGATCAGGTTGCTGTAGCTGGTGTAGAACACCGATGAGCTCAGTTCCACGCCGCTGCCTGGCCCGCCTTTCAGGCCCAGCTCGAAGGCGTTGCTGGTTTCCTTTTTCAGGTTGGGATTGCCCAGCACCGCGTAGCCGTTGCCGGCGCCGGTGTAGCTGAACGAATCGTAAGTACCGGTGCGTTCGGCCGAGGTCGGCAGACGTGTGCCACGGCTGTACTGCCCGTAGGCGCTAAAGCCCGGCGCCAGCTCGACCGACAAGTTCAGGCTGGGCGTGAAGAAGGAATCGGTGCTCTCCGTGATTTCCTTGGCCGCGCTCGGCACGGCGATCAGGTAGGCCGCCAGGTTCTTCGGCGTCAGCTTGCGCTGCTCGCCGCGCAGGCCGGGCGTCAGCGTGGCCTGCCGGCCCAGCAGCGTGAAGCCGAACTCGCCGCGTACATAGGCGGCCAGCTTGTCGGCGTCCATGTCGGCCATGCGGTTCTTCATGGTGATCTGGTGCGCGCCGGTCTTGATGACGGTGCGGTCTTCCAGCCACGGACGGCGCGACTCCTGCTGCTCGTAGCTGATGCCGTAGCTCAGCAAGCTCAACGGATCGAGCTGCTTGGTGGCGTCCAGCGCCATGCCCTTGCTGTTGTTGTAGAAGCCGGTCGAAATGTTACGCAGATAGGGTTGGCCACCGGTCAGGTAGCTGGCGCGGGTCAGGCCCACCACCGACGAGTTCTGCGTGTAGGCGCGGGTGTCCAGCGTGTCGAACAGCAGGCCGGAGCCCGGCGTGTAGCGATGCTCGATGCTGTAGCGCGTGCGCTCGGTACGCGAATCCTGGGTCGTGCCTTCCGGATAGGACGGGCCGAGCTTGTTGGCGAAGATCCGGTCGTGCTGGGCCTTGTAGTTGTCGACGGTGAAGTTCAGTTGCTGGTCACGCGCCAGCTTCCAGTTCAGCTTGGCCAGCACGGCGTCCGAACTCCAGTCGTCCGGGTTCTGCGGCGCGCTGCCCTTGCTCTTGCTTTGCTCGCCTTCGCGGTGCACGCCGACGATCAGGCCTTTCAGGTTTTCGCTAAGCTTGGCGGCGGCGGTCACCGCGTGCATGCGCTGCGCGTGGTCGGAGGTGTAGCCGAACTTGTAGTCGGCGTAGAGATTGCGCGTGCTCAGGTAGTCTTCCGGCGCCTTGGTGATGAACGAGACCGAGCCGCCGATGCCGGGCGTGCCGGCGCCGGCCGGGCTGGTGCAGGAACCGATGCGCACTTCGCGGAAGGTTTCTGGATCGAAGTAGTCGCGGCCGATGCCGAAGGCGTTGGTGCTGGTGCCGTCCGGCTTGGGCGCGGCGTCGGGCAGCGCGATGCCGTCCAGTTCCAGGCTGACGCGGTTGCCTTCGACGCCACGGATATTGAAGCCGGTATTGCCGGCGCCATCCCAGATATTGCCGGAGCCGCTGGCGGCGGCGGGCACGCTGATCAGCGGCGAATAGCGGGCGATGTTGGCCATGTCGATGGCGTTGTTCTGGCTGATCTGCTCGGCGCCGATAACGACGGTGGCGCCGCTGCGGGTGTTGCCGCTGTCATCGCGCTTGGCTTTGACCAGGATCTCGCCCAGCGCGGTGGCGACAGGCGCGTCGGCGGCGGTTTCGGCGGCATAAGCGGGCAGCAACGCGGCGCCCAGCAGGGTCAGCAAGGCGGATTGCACCGCCAGCGTGACGGCGTGGAGAGTCAAAGGCGCGGCCGTATGCCGGGCGCCCGAAGTGATAGCAGCCATAGAGTTCCAGGAGTGGGGTGACGGCTGGCTCTCGGACCTACGGCGATTGCTGGCAAAAACACATCTTAACAATAATGATTCTCATTTACAAGCACCTATTCAATCTTCGGGTAGCTTGATATGGCTCAACAGACTTCCATGGGGCGCCCGCAGAATACCGCTTCTACGCGATGATTCAACCCCACCAGGAGGTCCACGATGGCTGCAAATGCAAACGGGAAAATTGTTCAACTCGGATCGTACAAGGCGTCGAAACAGAATAATTCCATCTCCGGCCTGTCGTCCGGGGCCTTCATGACGGTGCAGCTGCACCTGGCCCGCTCGGCCAGTTTTACCGGCGCGGGCATCATCGCGGGCGGGCCGTTCCGCTGCGCCGAAACCTACCAGCCGAGCGGGCTGGTGACGCCGGAAGATTCCCGCATCGAGAACTCCCTGTACATCTGCATGAATCCGCTGACCGCGCAAACCGGCCCGGATGCGCAGCTCCTGGTCGCCATGGCCAGGAACACGGCCGAGGCGGGGCTGATCGACGACATCGCCAATCTCGCCGACGACCGGCTCTACATCTTCACCGGCAGCAAGGACGACGTGGTGTATTCCGACGTCGTCGAGAGAACCCGGCAGTTCTACGAAATGCTGGGCGTGCAGCAGCAAAACATCAGCTACCGTGACGACGTGCCAGCCGGCCACAGCATCATCACCGACAACCCGGAAGATTCGGAGCTCGATCTCAATCAACCGCCCTACATCAACAACGGCGGCTTCATGCAATCGCACGACATCCTGCGCCATATTTATGGCGAGCTGAAGGAGCCCGCCGAGCAGCTCACCGGAAAATTGCTGTGTTTCGACCAGCGGGAATTTATTGGCGCGGATGCGCCGTGGGCCAGCATGAGCCAGTTCGGCTACGCCTATATTCCGTCCAGGGTGCTGGCCGGCGACGTGAAGGAACCGCGCGTGCATATCGCCCTGCACGGCTGCAAGCAAGGCTACAACTACACCGACTACGTCAACGGCCGCGCCGACACCGCCAACCAGCCGCCGTACGGCAACCGCTACATCACCACCACCGGCTACAACCACATCGCCGAAAGCAACGACATCATCGTGCTCTATCCGCAGGCCGAAGGCACGGACAACGGCCAGATCCAGAATCCGGACGGCTGCTGGGACTGGTGGGGCTATAGCAACAAGGATGCAAACTCACCCTACTATTCGCGCGATGCCGTCCAGATCAAAGCGATCCACGCCATGCTTGACCGCCTTTGCGCTTGAGCGAACCAGGAGTATGCAATGAGCAAATTTCCCATTACCGTCGGATCGAATTCCATTGAGAAAAAAGAAGGCGTCGTCGCCGAATCCATGGCGCTGGCGGCGAACACGTTTGCGCCGCTGGCGCATGCGATGACCACGCAAAGACTGGTGCAAAAAGACGCCACCCACCTTGTCAACAACGGCGCCATGACCATGGCGCTGGCGGCCAAGCTGTGGGATCCCGTGGTCTGGAGCGAGTGGACGCAGTTGCAGGCGGCCATCGCGCAGCGCCTGTACACCCAGAACCAGGACTGGCACAAGGGTTGCGCGATCCTGGTCGAGGACTATGGGCAGATACGGCAGGCCAACACCATGTCCAAGCTGGTGGAAAAGCAGGGCAATCTGGTCTCGCAATCGGCCGCGCTGCTGACCAGCCAGACCACGAACTTCATGGCGCTGCTGGAAAACATCGACGTCGATTTTGGCTACTGGGCCAGCCAGAAACTACGGCAGGATCAGCCTGCCAGGTAGTTGTTCTTCACGCGCACGTAGTGCTCCGCCGAGTATTTCAGGTAGGCGATTTCCTCGGTGGTGAGCGCCCTCACCTTCTGCGCCGGGCGGCCAACGTACAGGTGGCCGCTCTCCAGCACCTTGCCGGGCGAGACCAGGCTGCCGGCGCCGACCATCACGCGGTCCTGCACGACAACGTCGTCCATGATGATGGAGCCCATGCCGATCAGGCACTCATTGCCGATGGTGCAGCCGTGCAGCAGCACCGAGTGGCCGATGGTGACGTAGTCGCCGATGACCAGCGGCGAGCCGTCCGGCTTGGCGGCGTTCTTGTGCGAGACGTGGCCCATGGCGAAATCCTGCACGTTGCTGCACGCGCCGATGACGATGCGGTTGACGTCGCCGCGCAGCACGGTGTTGCACCAGACCGAGCTGTCGCGGCCGATGCGCACGTCGCCGATCACTTGCGCGGAAGCGTGCAGATAGATGTCCTCGCCGAGGACGGGGCTGGTGTTCAGATAGCTGGATACAGGCATGGCATTAAGCGACGTAGGTGCTGTCGCCGTGCGGCGCAGCGTGGAAGGCAGGCAAAGCTTCAGCCTGGCGCGAGAATTCAACTTGCAAGGGATAGCGCGACGCATCGACCACTTCCGGCAGCATCTGCTGCATGAAGTGCCAGGTCACGGCCGTCATCACGCCGGCATGGTCCATCTGCGCCGCCGACAGCGGATGCGCGCGCAGCTCGGCTTCCAGCGCATCGAACGCCGCCAGCATCTGCACGGTCACGCGCTCCACCCACGGCTGGTGCAGCTTCTCGGCCGGGCGCACCATGCGCTCGTACACCAGCTGCACGCCCTTGTCGCAGGCGGCCAATGCCAGGCCCAGTACACGCAGCGAGCGCAGCAACTCGGTCGGCATCGACGGCGTCAGGCGGCTGGCCGGCATGGCCAGCGCTTCCGCGTACTGCACGATCAGCGTCGAGTCCATCAGCACGGTGCCGTCGTCGGCCACGAAGGTCGGCGCCTTGACCACCGGATTGAGCTGGCGGAACTGCTCGAAGGTGCTGAACACCGACAGCGACTGGTGCTCGAAGCGCACGCCCATCAACTGCAAGGTCACCGCCACCCGGCGGACATAGGGGGAATCGAGCATGCCGATTAATTTCATGTTTTCTCCAAAAGTTAAGCCAGCGCCCACTCGGCGGCCTTGCGCGCGTGGATGGCGGTGGTGTCGAACAGCGGCACGTCGGCGTCCGGCTGCGCGACCAGCAACGAGATCTCGGTGCAACCCAGAATGATAGCCTGTGCGCCCTGCGCCACCAAGCCGGCGATGATGCGGCGGTACTCGTCGCGCGAGGCGTCGACGATGCGGCCCAGGCACAGCTCTTCGTAGATGATGCGGTGGACGATGTCGCGGTCGTGCTGGTCCGGCACGATCACGTCGAGGCCGTGGCGCTCGCGCAGGCGGTCCTTGTAGAACGCCTGCTCCATCGTGAAGCGGGTGCCCAGCAGGCCGACCTTGCCGTAACCGGCGTGCTTGATTTCAATGGCGGTGGGATCGGCGATGTGGAACAGCGGAATGTCCACCGCAGCTTCGATGGCATGCGCCACCTTGTGCATGGTGTTGGTACACAGCACCAGGAAATCGGCGCCGGCGGCGCGCAGCGAGCGCGCGGCGTCGGCCAGCAGCGTGCCGGCAGCGTCCCAGTCGCCGGCATGCTGCAAGCGCTCGACTTCATGGAAGTCCACGCTGTACAACACCACCTTGGCCGAATGCAGGCCGCCCAGATGCTGTTTGACTGTCTCGTTGACCTGACGGTAGTAAGGCACCGTCGACTCCCAGCTCATGCCGCCTATCAGTCCGATTGTTTTCAACTGCGCTCCTTGAAGAAACCCGGCCTTGCGATCCGCGGCGGCTGGACGCAAGCATACACGGCGCTGCGCTTTTGCGCTGCGGACGCGGGCGCCTCAGGCCTCTGGACGGGCGTAGCTGACGGTCAGGATTTCCCACTGGTGGCCGTCCGGCTCGTTCCAGTAGACGATGCTGCCGCCGTTGTAGCTGCCGACCTGATGATCGACCTCGGCACGCACAGAGCTGCGGTACGGAATGCCGGCGGCCTTGATGCGGCCGAGGATGGCGTCGAACTCGGCCTGGTCCACGCGGAAGCAGTAGTGCTGGAGCGGGATGGGTTCCGGCCACTGGTCGAAGTCGATGGTCAGGCCGTCGTTGACGAACACCGGCGCGAACGGACCGACGCCGGTGGGCGACCACGGCACGTCCAGCAATTCCGCCAGCTGCTTTGCCGCCGCGAGCTTGTCGCGTACCGGCACCAACAAATGATCAAGATGAATAGTCATAAGCACCTCCACCCCCATTTTAAAACAACGTGGTGAAGGCAGGCACGCGGTATCAGGACTTTTGAAGGGAAGCCTGCGCCGGCGCAGCCTGATGGCGCGGACGATAGTTCGGCGCCAGCAGCTTGTATTGCTGGCGGCGTTTGAATTCCGCGTCGCGCTGTTGCCAGGTCGGGCCGTTGGCCGGCGGCGCCGGCAGCACGGTCGGCTCACCGTTCATTTTCAACTCGGCGATGGGCGCGTCGCCGGCATCGTCCTTGTTATCGGTGTAGTGGATGCGGCCTTGGGCGTCGGCCCATTTGTAGATCTGTGCGTGACTGCTCGCGCCGGCGCACAGCAAGGTGATAGTCAGTAGTGTGCGGAACATGGAGGATTGTTCTCATGAAGAATCGACCCGCCGATTGTACGAAAAATTTCTACGTAGAAATCTATTGAAATGTCACCACTATTGCAATAGCACCACCGCACCGCGCGTGATCGAGCGCACCACCGCCATCACGTCCCAGTTGGTGAGGCGGATGCAGCCGTGCGATTGGGTCTTGCCGATCTTGCCCGGCTCGGGCGTGCCGTGGATGCCGTAGTGTTCCTTGCTCAGTTCTATCCATGCGAGGCCGACCGGATTGTTGGGACCGGCCGCGATGCGCGCCTTGGCGTCGCCGGCCCTGGCGTCCCAGAACAGCTTGGGGTTGTAGCGGTATTCGGGATTGGTGGCGACGCCGCGCACCTGCCAGCGGCCTTCGGGCAATGGATCGTGCTTGCTGCCGGTGCTGGCGGGGAACTGCGCGAACGGCATGCCGCCGGCGTCGAGCAAAGTCAGCGTGCCCTCGCGCGCGTCGACCAGGATGGAGCTGGCTTTCGGCAGCGGCCTGGCGGCGGCCACGTTGGGCACGGTCAGCTGGGTGCCGGCGCGGGTCAGCGACTTGCCGGGATTGAGGCGGCGCAGCAGATCCGGACTGCTATGAAATTTTTCACCCAGCGCTTCTGCCAGGCTGGCGTAACCCAGCGCGGGCAGCTTGGACTTGGCCATCATGCCGGCCGGGACCGGCGTGTAGGGACCGGCGACGTCTTGCGCGGTGATGGTGTAGGTGTCGAGCACCGGCGCCTGATCGCGCTCCAGCTCGGTCCATGTAGCGGCATCGACCACGCCGGTCAGCGGCAACTGGTGCAGCTTCTGGAAGCCGCGTATGGCCTGGCGCATATTGCTGCCGTAGGCGCCGTCCATTTCGCCGGATGAAAAGTGCGCGCGGTCCAGCAGCACCTGTGCCCGCAACACCTGCTCGCCTTTGGCATGCGGACCGATGGTTGCCGCGTTGGCGATGCCGGCCACCGCCAACACTACTGCAAAAAATAAGACTCTCAAACCAAAACTCGTATGACGATGTGGGCGCCTATTCTAGCTTAAGCCTGATCGCCGCAACGGTTCATCAGAGAGGTGTTTTATTGATGACGGCTTCAATGCGATGGCCGTCCGGGTCGACCAGGAAGGCGGCGTAGTAATGGTCGCCGTAGTCGGGGCGCGGGCCGGGGGCGCCGTTGTCGCTGCCGCCGATGCGCAGCGCGTCGGCATGGAAGGCGTCCACGGCGGCGCGGCTCGGCGCGGCGAAGGCCATGTGGAAGCCGGCGCCCGGCGCTGCGGCGTCGTCACGCAACTTCAGGCACAGCAGGTCTTTGTCTTCTTCGAGGCCATAGCCGATGGCGTCATCATCTTCGAATACACGACGAAAACCCAGCGCGCCCAAGGCGGCGTCATAGAAGGCGCCGGCGAGCGCGAGGTCGCGCACGCCGAAAGAAATGTGATGCAGCATATTAGGAATCCAATTGTTGTGCGACTTCCCAGCTGTGGCCAGCAGGGTCGACGAAGTTAGCAGTACGCATGCCCCAAGGGCGGTTGATGGGGCCGGCCAGCACGGTCACGCCGCGCTGCTGCAGATACGCGCAGACCGCGTCCACATCCGGCACCCAGATGCTGATCTGGAAGCGCGAACCGGCGTCGCGCTGCGCCACCATGCCCGGCGAGATAATCTCCGGCGCGCTGCGCGTGTGCAGCAGGTTGACGATCAACTGGTCGAACTTCAACGCGGCCGATACCGCGTCCTCATACACTACCGGCACGCCGAACACGTCGAGATAAAACGCCTTCGCCGCCGCCACGTCTTCGACGAACAGGCTGATGGCGCTGATATGGTTGAGCGGAGATGCCATGATGCCTCGCTGTGTGTAGACTTATTTTGCTGGTTGATACTTCGTCAGCGTAATTTCGGCCGCGCCCTGCTGCGGCATCACCCGTTCAAGCCGCCATGCCAAAGTAATACCCGGAGCAACCGACTGGCCGCCTCCCGTGCTGAATCGGAAGTAGTACACCTCGCCGCTTTTAACATCAAGGGGCAGCTCCACTTTCTGCACAGGAACGCCCGGCAGTGCCTCGAACAGACTGAAGCTACTCCATTGCTCCATAATCTGATGGCGTCCTTCCGACAAATAGGTCTGGGTATAGCCGTTATTGCTGAGGTCAACGAGAGGTTGGCCATCGATAAAGAAATGAGCATCGCGTGCCGCCAGCACAAATCCACTAGGACGATAAATATAGACCAGTGCTTTGCCTGCGGGCGCCGACGCTGCTTCCTGAAAAGCCGGACCGCTTGCGGCGCAACCGGTTAATGCCAATGTAGCAGTAGCCATCACAGCGATAAAAATAGATTTCAATATAGTCCTTAGATTTTATTCAGATTACTCAGGCTTGCGGTATTTTTGCATCACGTCACCGAGGCGGCCGCGGTGCGAGTCCAGCCAGCTCCACAGCGCCTCGACTTGCTCGTGATGGGCGCGGTAATAATTGGCGTTGAAGGCCAGCCACAGCCGGGTGTTGATCAGCGGCTGCGGCAGCTGCACCACCGCGCCGCGATAGCGTTTCAGCGTCGCCGCCAAGTGCTCGGGCTTGACCAGGTTGACCACCACCCCGTCCACCCGGCCCAGCTTGAGCTTCTCGATGTTACGCTCCAGGTCGCGGGCGCCATCGTCCAGCGTCAGGCCGGATTCGCGCAGGCGGGCGTTGTAGCCATTGCCTTGCACCGAACCCAGCACCTTGCCGCGAAAGTAGTCGTTGGGATTGGTGCTGGCCGGAAGCTTATCCTTGACGCGCACCAGCACCACCAGCGTGTTGTGCAGCGCGCGGTTGCGGTCGACGTTGCCGTCCTTGTCGCGCGGCAGCGCGATCTCGGCCGCGTAGCTGGGCTGCTCGCCCAGCGGCGTCATGTCGATGTCGCCCGCCTCCAGCGCCACCCGCAGCCGCGCCACCGGCAGGCGCACCAGCGTCGGCAGGCAGTTGAAGCCGGAACCCATCACCGCGTTGCGGATCAGGTCGACCGCCGCGCCCGGCGGTTCAGGCACTTGCTCGCCCTCGCCTATCCAGTACGGCGGACGGTTCTGGTCCATATAACCAACCCGCAGCGGCGTGCAAAGGCCTGCGCCATGCGCAATCGGGACAAGCGTGGCCAACATCAGCAGTATGCCAGCACGGATCGTCATGGATGACTCAGTGTTCGGGAGGTTTGGGCGCCAGCGGCGGCGGTGCGGCAGCCTGGCCTTTGCCGACGATCTGGATGAAGATTTCGTTTTGCTTGATCATGCTGAGCTCGTAGCGAGCACGCTCCTCCACTGCGCCGGTGCCGTCCTTGAGGTCGCGCACTTCGGAGTCGAGCTTGGCGTTGCGGGCGATCAGTTCCGTGTTTTTCTTGTGGGCGGTGTCGACCTGGCCCTCGAAGTCCTTCACGCGCAGCCATCCCCCCTTCCCCAGCCAGAGCGGGTACTGTATCAACAGCAGCAGGGCTGCCAGTGCGAGGGTGATCAAACGCATGGAGTCGACAGCGGCCGGAGCTAGTCCGGCCGCGCTTGCTTAATTACTTCAGATTATAGAACGCGTCGCGGCCTGGGTAGGAAGCGATATCGCCCAGATCTTCTTCGATACGCAGCAGCTGGTTGTACTTGGCCATGCGGTCCGAACGCGACATCGAGCCGGTCTTGATCTGCAGGGCGTTCATGCCAACGGCGATATCGGCGATGGTCGAATCTTCGGTCTCGCCCGAACGGTGCGAGATCACGGCGGTGTAGCCGGCGCGCTTGGCCATTTCGATGGCGGCGAAGGTTTCGGTCAGGGTGCCGATCTGGTTGATCTTGATCAGGATCGAGTTGGCGATGCCCTTCTGGATGCCTTCTTTCAGGATCTTGGTGTTGGTGACGTACAGGTCGTCGCCCACCAGTTGGATCTTCTTGCCCAGTTCCTTGGTCAGGATCGCCCAGCCGTCCCAGTCACCTTCGTGCATCGCGTCTTCGATCGAGATGATCGGGTACTTGTCGCACCAGGTCGCCAGCAGGTTGGTGAACTCGGTGGAGGTCAGGCTCAGGCCTTCGCCTTCCAGCTCGTACTTGCCGTCCTTGTAGAACTCGGAAGCAGCGCAGTCCAGGCCGATGGCGATCTGGGTGCCTGGCTCGTAGCCGGCTTCTTCGATCGCCTGGATGATCAGCTTGATCGCTTCTTCATGGTTGGCCAGCGATGGCGCGAAACCGCCTTCGTCGCCGACGGAGGTGCTCAGACCCTTCTTGTGCAGGATCTTTTTCAGCGTGTGGAACACTTCGGCGCCGTAGCGGACCGCTTCCTTGAAGGAAGGTGCGCCGACTGGAATGATCATGAATTCCTGGATGTCCAGGTTGTTGTCGGCGTGCGCGCCGCCGTTGATGACGTTCATCATCGGCACCGGCAGTTGCATCGCGCCCGAACCGCCGAAGTAGCGGTACAGCGGCAGGCCGGCTTCTTCAGCGGCGGCTTTGGCCACCGCCATCGACACGGCCAGCATGGCGTTGGCGCCCAGGCGGCCTTTGTTTTCGGTGCCGTCCAGGTCGATCAGGGTGCGGTCCAGGAAAGCTTGCTCATTGGCGTCCAGGCCCATGATGGCTTCCGAGATTTCGGTGTTGATGTTCTCGCAGGCTTGCAGCACGCCCTTGCCGAAATAACGCTTCGGATCGCCGTCGCGCAGTTCGATCGCTTCGCGCGAACCGGTCGATGCACCCGACGGTACGGCGGCGCGGCCCATGACGCCCGATTCCAGCAGCACGTCGCACTCGACGGTAGGATTGCCGCGCGAGTCAATGATTTCACGTCCGATGATGTCAACAATAGCACTCATGTCATTCTCCAAAGTTAGGCGATGCGAAGTCGCTCCGCGTTCTGATGCGCGTTGCGGACGAAATAACGGGAATTGTACCCGGCGCAAGAGCGCCACTCATACGAAAACTCGTACGCCAGGTATGTTGCATTAGTTGAAGCTGTTTTCCAGGAAACCAGCTTTCTTGGTGATGCGGTCCAGCTCGATCAGCGTGGACAGCAACTCCTTCATGCGACCCAGCGGCACGGCGTTCGGGCCGTCCGACAGGGCTTCTGCAGGGTTGGGATGGGTTTCCATGAACAGGCCGGCCACGCCGACCGCCACCGCCGCGCGCGACAGCACCGGTACCATTTCGCGCATGCCGCCCGAAGAAGTACCGTTACCGCCCGGCAGCTGCACCGAGTGGGTCGCATCGAACACCACAGGGCAGTTCGATTCGCGCATGATGGCCAGCGAACGCATGTCCGAGACCAGGTTGTTGTAGCCGAAGGAAGCGCCGCGCTCGCAGGCCATGAAGTTGTCTTCGTTCAGGCCCTTGGCCTTGGCGGCCAGGCGGGCTTTGTCGATGACGTTCTTCATGTCGTGCGGGGCGAGGAACTGGCCCTTCTTGATGTTGACCGGCAGGCCGGACTCGGCGCAGGCGACGATGAAGTCGGTCTGGCGGCAGAGGAAGGCCGGGGTTTGCAGCACGTCGACCACCGCCGACACTTCGGCGATTTCGTCGATCGAGTGCACGTCGGTCAGCACCGGCACGCCCAGTTCGCGCTTGACGTCGCCCAGGATCTCCAGGCCCTTCTCGCGGCCGGGACCGCGGTAGGTGGTACCGGAGGAACGATTGGCCTTGTCGAACGAGGACTTGTAGATGAACGGGATGCCCAGCGCGGCCGTCATTTCCTTCAGCGCGCCGGCGGTATCGAACGCCATCTGGCGCGATTCGATCACGCAGGTGCCGGCGATCAGGAAGAACGGCTGGTCGAGGCCAACGTCAAATCCGCACAGTTTCATGCTGCATCTCCTTGCAGGGCATCGGTGACAGCGTGCAGGCGATTACCGCCGGCGGCCTTGTGGGCCAGTGCTGCCTTGATGTAGGACGTGAACAGCGGATGGCCGTCACGCGGGGTCGATTTGAATTCTGGGTGGTACTGCACGCCCATGTACCAAGGGTGCGAATTCTCGCCGGTACGCGGCAGTTCCATGATTTCGCACAGGTCTTCGGTCGGGGTACGGGCCGCGACCACCAGGCCGGCCGCTTCGACGCGCGGCAGGTAGTGGTTGTTGGCTTCGTAGCGGTGACGGTGACGCTCGGTGACCACGCCGCCGTAGATTTCCGAGGCCAGCGTGCCCGGCTTGACGGCGCAGGTTTGCGCGCCCAGGCGCATGGTGCCGCCCAGGTCGGAATTCTCGTCGCGTTTCTCGACCTTGCCGTCCTGGCCTTGCCATTCGTCGATCAGGGCGACCACGGGCTGCGAGGTTTCCAGGTCGAACTCGGTCGAGTTGGCGTGGGTCAGGCCGGCCTTGTGGCGGGCGTATTCGATCAGCGCCACCTGCATGCCGAGGCAGATGCCCAGGTAAGGGATCTTGTTTTCACGGGCGAACTGGGCGGCCATGATCTTGCCTTCCACGCCGCGCTTGCCGAAGCCGCCCGGTACCAGGATGGCGTCGTACTTGCCCAGCGCGGCGCAGCCGGTGGTCTCGATCTCTTCCGAGTCGATGTACTCGATGTTGACCTTGGATTCGTTGTGGATGCCGGCGTGGCGCAGCGCTTCGGTCAGCGACTTGTACGACTCGGTCAGTTCCACATACTTGCCGACCATGCCGATCGACACTTCGGTCTTCGGATGTTCCAGCGTGTAAATCAAGCGGCTCCAGACCGACAGGTCGGCCGGCGCCGGGTTCAGGTCCAGCGCTTCGCAGATGATCGCGTCCAGGCCCTGGTCGTGCAGCATCTGCGGCACTTTGTAGATGGTGTCGACGTCCCATACGGAGATCACGGCCTGCTCTTCGATGTTCGAGAACAAGGAGATCTTGGCGCGTTCGTCGTCCGGGATCGGACGGTCGGCGCGGCACAGCAGCGCGTTCGGCGAGATGCCGATTTCGCGCAGCTTCTGCACCGAGTGCTGGGTCGGCTTGGTCTTCAGTTCGCCGGCGGAGGCGATGAACGGCACCAAGGTCAGGTGGACGAAGGCGGTGTTCTTGCGGCCAGCGCGCAGACTCAGCTGACGTGCGGCTTCCAGGAACGGCAGCGATTCGATATCGCCCACGGTACCGCCGATTTCGCACAGGGCCACGTCGTAGCCTTCGGCGCCACGACGGATGTAGTCCTGGATTTCGTTGGTGATGTGCGGAATCACCTGCACGGTCTTGCCCAGGTACTCGCCGCGGCGTTCCTTGCGGATCACCGATTCGTAGATCTGGCCGGTGGTGAAGTTGTTCACCTTTTTCATGCGGGTGGAGATGAAGCGCTCGTAGTGGCCGAGGTCGAGGTCGGTTTCGGCCCCGTCGTCGGTGACGAATACTTCACCGTGCTGCATAGGGCTCATCGTGCCAGGATCGACGTTGATATACGGGTCGAGCTTGAGCATGGTGACTTTGAGGCCGCGCGATTCGAGGATCGCGGCGAGAGAGGCGGCGGCAATCCCTTTACCAAGGGAAGACACGACGCCGCCGGTGACGAAGACAAATTTGGTCATTGCAGATGGTGCCGAACGGCACGTGCGGGAAATTGAAATTATACCCTAAAACGTCCGATTCTTCACCTTCCTGCCCGGAAAAATCCGCAACCGGCGGGGAAACTCCTATGAAAGAAAGTGCAAAAATAGCCAGTTTGCCTATCCGCCAGCACTGTGTTGCACCGTACAGACCGGCGCCCTCAACAAGGCAAAAATGACAACTCACTCAATCAGGGAGGTCATGATGAACTACGAAGAACTCGATGCCTTGGGCATGTATGTCGACCACGGCCACAAAGGCCCCGGTCCGGAACTGATGGGCGCCGATACGCTGATCGGCAATCACGTCCACAACCTGCAGGACGAGCACCTGGGCGAGATCAAGGAAATCATGCTCGACATGCGCACCGGCAACATCGCCTATGCGGTGATGTCGTTCGGCGGCGTGTTCACGCTGGGCGAAAAGCTGTTCGCCGTGCCGTGGGAAGCACTGACCCTGGACACCGTCAACAAACGCTTCTCGATGAACCTGGACAAGGAACGCATCGAAGCGGCGCCCGGCTTCAATAGCGACCAATGGCCCAATATGGCCAACCAGACCTGGGCCAGCCAGATCCACACCTACTACGGCACCAGCGGCAACCGCAGCGCCGGCCTCCGGTAATGTTCGCCGCCATCATCGTGCTGGGTAGCGTGGCCGTTGGCGCCGGCCTCGCCGCCGGCTGGCTGTTGCGCCGCCATGCGCGCCGCCCGCAGCGGCTGCAGGCCGGCGTGCCCGTCATGCTCAGCAGCTGGTCCGGCCGGCACGAATCGACGGTGGCGGTGCATTTACGGCGCGGCCAGCGCTAGCAGAAATCGCGGCTGACGGTCGGCAGCCGTCCCAGCAAGTGGGACATGTCGACCAGCCGCTTGGCCACCAGGTGGCGCACCACGCCCTCCTGCTGCCAGACCCCATACACCCCCAGCAACGGCGCGCTCAATACTTCGCGCCGCTGCTGCTCCACCAGCGACGGCCAGATGATGACGTTGACGTTGCCGGTCTCGTCCTCGATGGTGATGAACAGCACGCCCTTGGCCGTGCCCGGACGTTGCCGCACCGTCACCATGCCGCAAGCACGCGCCAGCATGCCGTTGGTGTAGGTGTTGAGCGTGGACGCCGGCAGGAAACGATGCTCCAGCAGCTTGGGGCGCAGCAGCGCCAGCGGATGCCGGCCCAGCGTCAGCCCGTGCGAGC
Organism: Duganella sp. S19_KUP01_CR8; assembly: GCF_036688705.1. NCBI lineage: Bacteria > Pseudomonadati > Pseudomonadota > Betaproteobacteria > Burkholderiales > Oxalobacteraceae > Duganella > Duganella sp. S19_KUP01_CR8. The sequence goes on from NZ_JAQQPR010000028.1 coordinate 59,603, forward strand.
GGTAATCGCCCAGTATTTCCTCCCCTTCCGTCGGCGGCTTCAGCAGCGGGATTTCCTCGTCCGGCGTGGTCGGCCGCAGCAGATCCTTGTCCGGCGTGGCGCCGACCGCCTGCCACAGGGCTTGCCGCCGGTTGCCGGCCAGATGTTGCAGCGCGTTGCCGCCGGCCAGCACTTGCAGGTCGTGGCGGTCCAGGTCGGCCCGGCGCGCCAGGTCGGCCACGCTGGCGAACGGTTGCGCGGCACGCGCCTGCTCGATGCGTTCGGCCGCTTCGGCGCGCATGCCCTTCAGCAGCGACAGCCCCAGCCGCACCGCCGGCTGGCCGCGCCGGCCCACCCGCTCCTCCAACGATGAATCCCAGCCGCTGACGGTGACGTCGATCTCGCGCACCTGGACGCCGTGGCGTTTGGCGTCCTGCACCAGTTGCGACGGGCTGTAGAAGCCCATCGGCTGGCTGTTCAGCAAGGCGCACAGGAAGGCGGCCGGCTCGTGGCACTTGAGCCAGGAACTGGCATAGGTCAGCAGCGCGAAGCTGGCGGAATGCGATTCGGGGAAACCGTATTCGCCGAAGCCTTCGATTTGCTTGCAGATCGCGTCGGCGAAATCCGCCTCGTAGCCACGCTCGCGCATGCCGTCCTTGATGCGCTGCTCGTACTTGTCCACGCCGCCCTTGCGCTTCCAGGCCGCCATGGCGCGCCGCAGCTGGTCCGCCTCGCCCTCGCTGAAGCCGGCGGCAATGACGGCGATCTGCATCACCTGTTCCTGGAAGATCGGCACGCCCAGCGTGCGGGCCAACGCTTCCTCCAGCCCGGGCGGGCAATGCACCTTCTCGCGTTCCATGCGTCGTTGCAGATACGGGTGCACCATGCCGCCCTGGATCGGCCCCGGCCGCACGATCGCCACCTCGATCACCAGGTCGTAAAACTCCCGGGGGCGCAGGCGCGGCAGCATGCTCATCTGCGCGCGCGATTCGATCTGGAACACGCCGATGGTGTCGGCCTCGCACATCATGTCGTAGGTGGCCTCGTCCTCCTTGGGGATGTCCTGCATCCGGAACGGCGCGCCGCGCCGCGCGCTGACCAGCGCCAGCGTGCGCCGCAACGCCGACAACATGCCCAGCGCCAGCACGTCCACCTTCATCAGGCCCAGTTCCTCCAGATCGTCCTTGTCCCACTGGATCACACAGCGCCCTTCCATCGTGGCGGCCTCGATCGGCACCAGCCGCGACAGCTTTTCATGCGAGATGACAAAGCCTCCGGGATGCTGCGACAGGTGGCGCGGGAAGCCCAGCAAGGTCACCGCCAGCGCGGCCCATTGCTGCGCCAGTTGCGATTCCGGGTCCAGTCCGCATTCGGCCAGCCGGCCCAGCAGGTCGTTGCGGCTGTCGAACCAGTGGTGCGCCTTGGCTACCTTTTCGACGATCGCCAGGTCCACACCCAGTGCCTTGCCGCTGTCGCGCAGCGCGCTCTTCGGACGATAGCTGATGACGACGGCCGCCAGCGCGGCCCGGTCCGCGCCGTATTTTTTGTAGATGTACTGGATCACCTCCTCGCGCCGCTGGTGCTCGAAGTCAACGTCGATATCCGGCGGCTCGTTGCGCTCCTTGGAAATGAAACGCCCGGTCAGCATATTGCTGCGCTCGGGATCGACCTCGGTCACGCCGAGGCAATAGCAGACCACCGAGTTGGCCGCCGATCCCCTGCCCTGGCACAGGATGTTTTGCGAACGGGCGTAGCGGACAATATCGTAGACCGTCAGGAAGTACGGCTCGTACGTCAGATCCGCGATCAGCTCCAGCTCCTTCTCGATCTGCCCGCGCACCTTGTCGGACACGCCGGCCGGAAAGCGCCGCTGCGCGCCGGCATACACTTCCTGCCGCAGATAGCTGGCCGGCGTATGGCCTGCTGGCACCAGCTCGCGCGGATATTCATAGCATAGCTGGCTCAGATTGAAATTGCACTGCTGCGCGATATTCAGCGTTTCCGCCAGCGCCTGCGGCGGATACAGGTTCGCCAGCCGCAGCCGCGAACGCAGGTGCTGCTCGGCGTTCTGCGCCAGCGCGTAGCCGCACTCGGCCACCGGCTTGCCGACCCGCACCGCGCACAAGGTGTCATGCAGCGGCTTGCGCGAGCGCACGTGCATGCAGACATGCCCCAGCGCCACCACCCGCATGCCATGCTGCAGCGCCACCTCGTCGATGCTGAGGCGGTGCGCCTCGTCCAGCGCGCGCTGCAACAGGTTCAGGCCCATCCAGCTGCGGCCCGGAAACGTCACTTCCATCCACGCCGCCTGCGCATGCAGGCGGTCGACATCGTCCGGCTGGAACGCCGGGTAATGCGGCAGCAAAATCATCAGGCAACCGGGCAAGCCCTTCAAATGGGCGTAGGCCGGCGGCGGCGCGGCCAGGTCGGCCGGCGTGAGCAGGTAGCTGCCCTTGGCGACCCGGTTGCGCCCTATCGTGATGAGTTCGCAGAGATTGCCGTAGCCCTCGCGGTCCTGCGCCAGCGCGATCAGCGACAGCGCCGGGCTGCCGTCCGGGTTCTTCAGATGGAAATGGCTGCCGATCAGCAGCGGCAGATTGGCCGCCTTGGCCTGGGCGTGAGCGCGCACTACGCCGGCCAGCGAGCATTCGTCGGTGATCGCCAACGCGGCGTAGTCCAGCTGCACGGCGCGCGCGACCAGCTCCTCGGCGCTGGAGGCGCCTTGCAGGAAGGAGAAATTGGTCAGGCAGAACAGCTCGGCATATGCCGGCAAGCCTTGCGTGGTCGGTGTGGTGATCGGCATCATGATACTGTGTTTTTATACAGTATAATACACCGTACGCCAATCGCTACCTGATAGATGAAGCAATAATTGGCTAAAACTATGGCACTACGTAGCATTACGTAGTGCCGACGCCACTCTGGCGCGGCAAAACAACAGTAAATAAAGTTTGAATGCAAAATTATCAAAAAAGTCATGTGCTAATGAGCTATTTGACTAGAATCGGTTTTTTCACGGGAGAGAAAACTTGTTCGCCAACACGCCATTACGTCATGCAGTACTGCTCAGCCTTTACGGCGCAGCCGCCCTCAGCCTCGCACCATCCGCTTTCGCGCAGACCGCACAGGAAGCCAAGCCAGACACCACCATGCAATCGGTCAGCGTAGTCGGCTCGCGCCGCGCGACCACTTCGTCCACCGACACCGTGGTGCCGGTCGACATCATTCCGATGAGCAAGTCCACAGAACAAGGCGGCCAGTTCGACCTGGCGCAAACGCTGACTTACATCTCGCCATCGTTCAACTCGACCCGCCAGAGCGGCTCCGACGGCGCCGACCTGGTCGACTCCGCCGCGCTGCGCGGCCTCGGTTCCGACCAGACCCTGGTGCTGGTCAACGGCAAGCGCCGCCACACCACCGCGCTGGTCAACCTGTTCGGCGCGCGCAACCGCGGCAACACCGGCACCGACATGAACACCATCCCGCTGCTGGCGATCAAGGACGTGCAGGTGCTGCGCGACGGCGCCGCCGCCCAGTACGGCTCGGACGCCATCGCCGGCGTGATCGACATCGGCCTGAAGAAAAGCAAGGGCTGCGAAGCCGTCGCCGGTTTCAGCGAATACTCCAAGCGCGACGGCAAGAACTACATGACTTCGGCCTACTGCGGCTTCGAGATCGGCAACGGCGGCGTGCTCGGCATCACCGGCGAATACCTGGACCGCGGCCGTTCCAACCGCGCCGAAGCGGACAACCCGCGCATCATCGGCGACACCAAGACCAAGAACCAGACCATCTACCTGAACGGCGAACTGCCGACCACCGGCGCGGGCAAGCTGTACTTCACCGCCGGCGGCCAGACCCGCAACGCCTCCAGCGCCGCCTTCGCGCGCGGCGGCATCGGTTCCGACGACATCCCGAGCCGCAACTCGGCGGCCATGTACCCGAACGGCTTCGTGCCGTTCATCAACGCCGACATCGACGACCAGTACGCCATCCTCGGCCATCGCGGCACGGTGGGCGACTGGAACCTGGATGTGTCGCAGACCTATGGCTACAACAAGATGCGCTACAACATCAGCCATACGATCAACGCCTCGATCGCCAACAAGGACTTGCTGGCCGGCGGCAAGGGCATCAGCCCGGACCGCTTCGACGCGGGCGGCTTCTCGTTCCAGCAGCTGACCACCAACCTCGACCTGAACCACTACTACGACGGCCTGGTCGGTGACGGCCTGAACGTCGCCTTCGGCGGCGAGTACCGCAGCGAGAACTACAAGATCTTCGCCGGCGAGCCGGGCTCCTACAACGACGTCGACGGCATTGGCTTCGGCGGCAACGCCGGCAGCCAGGGCTTCCCCGGCTTCCAGCCGGCCGACCAGGTCAACGCCAAGCGCCACAGCACCGCCGCCTACCTCGACCTGGAAGCGGACCTGAGCAAGACCGTCAAGCTGCAGGGCGCGCTGCGCTACGAGAAGTTCAGCGACTTCGGCTCCACCGTCACCGGCAAGCTGGCCGGCAGCGTGCGCGTGGCCGACAGCGTGCTGCTGCGCGGTTCGGGCAGCACCGGCTTCCGCGCGCCGTCGCTGCAACAAGTTTATTTCTCGTCGACCTTCACCGACTTCATCGGTGGCGTGCCGACCGACGTGGTGCTGGCGCCCAACGGCGGCGCCGTCGCCAACGCGGCCGGCCTGCCGAAACTGAAGGAAGAAAAGTCGACCAGCTTCACGCTGGGCACCACCTGGACGCCGAACGCCGCCGTCTCCGTGACCGCCGACCTGTACAACATCAAGATCAAGGACCGCATCGTGCTGTCGGGCCGCTTCAATGCCGACACCTACCCTGACCTGGCAGAGCGCCTGGCCAAGCTGGGCGTGGGCGAAGCGCAGTTCTTCGTCAACTCGGTCGACACCAAGACCCAGGGCCTGGACCTGACCGCGTCGCACAAGACCAACTTCGGCTCCAACAAGCTGACCACCTTCCTGGCGCTCAACGTCAGCAAGACGGAAGTGACCGGCATCCACGCGCCGGCTGCGCTGAAAGGCTTCGAGGACGTGTTGCTGTCGGAGAAGGAACGCCTGTACATCGAGCAAGGCGCGCCGCGCTCCAAGGCCACGCTGGGCTTCGACTACGTGACCGGCCCATGGGAAAGCGACCTGAAGATCATCCACTTCGGTCCGCAGACCTTGGGTACCTTCGACGGTACGGCTGGCGGCGTGCCTAACCAGCACTACGAGTCGAAAACCTCGGCCGACCTGAGCTTCACCTACAGCATCAACAAGAACATGAAGTTCACCTTCGGCGGCAACAACATCTTCAACGTCAAGCCGACGTCGCAGAACGCCGACCAGACCGACAACGGTTTCAAGTATGAAAGCGTGCAGTTCGGTTTGAACGGTGCTTCGTACTTCGGCCGCCTGTACGTCAAGTTCTAAGCTTCCCGCTACTGGAATCGACGGCGCCTTCGGGCGCCGTTTTCATTTGCGGCGGCCGTAACGTTTGCTTACACATCGCTAACTTAATCCAACCCGCGGTCGTTCTACACTGCCTACATCTTAGGCACAGGAGCGTTTCATGCGCCGCGCACTCTTACTCATGTTGTTACTTCCCCTGCTGCAAGGCGCTCTGGCCTATGCCGCGCTGGGCACGGCTCCATCCAATTTCGGTACGACGCCGGTCAGGCAGGGCGCACGCAGCCTCGCGGCGGCCAGTAGCGATAGCACGGCGGTCTACACCGTCAGCCAGAGCACGCTCGATAGCGGCACCGTCGTGCGCGAATATGTGAACACGCAAGGCACGGTGTTCGCCGTCAGTTGGAGCGGCCCGGCCCTACCCGATCTGCGCACCCTGCTGGGCGACAAGTTCGCGGTGCTGACCGGCGCCGCCGGCAAGCGTCCCAAGGCGGGCCACTCGCAGCTGGCGGTCGAGCAATCGGACCTGGTGATCGTCTCCGGCGGCCACATGCGCGCCTACGCCGGCCATGCGTGGATACCGAGCGCGCTGCCGGCGGGCTTCGATACTTCCACCATCGAATAGGAATACGCGCATGGTCCGTTTCCTCCCCCTCGACCGGCTGCTGCATCGCACCGGCGCGGCCTTGCTGGCCGCTTCCAGTTCGACCTGGACGATCTACCTCGCCGGCGCATTGCTCGCGCTGATGCTCAGCGCCTGCGGCGGTGGTGGCGGCGACAGCAGCACCGCCACCACCACCAGCCAGGCTGCCGCCGCCGTCACGCCGGTGGTCAGCATCAGCGCCACGCCGACCGCCACCACCGTCGGCCAGGTCATCACGCTGAGCTGGAGCGTCAGCAATCCCAGCACGACCGGCTGCACCGCCTCGGGAGCGTGGAGCGGCGCGCTGGACAACAGCGGCTCGCAGACCGTCACCGCCGGCGCGGCCGGGACCGCGTTCTACACCGTCACCTGCAGCGGCGTCAGCAAGACCACCAGCGTGGTCATCAGCACGCCGCCGCCCTCGCCCACCGTCAACCTGACACTGGCGCCGGCCAGCATCACCACCGCGCAGACTTCGGTGCTGAGCTGGTCGTCGGCCAACGCCAGCAGCTGCACCGCCAGCGGCGCCTGGAGCGGCGCCAAGGCCACGTCGGGCTCGATCAACATCGTGCCCAATGCGGCGGGCAATTTTGTCTACACCCTGTCCTGCACCGGTGACGGCGGCAACGTCAACGCCAGCGCCGCGCTCAGCGTGACTGCGCCACTGAGCAACAGCACCGCCATCGTGGTCGACAGCGGCCCCACCGGCATCAACGGCTCGATCAATATTCCGTACGTCAGCGTGACGGTGTGCCAGCCTGGCACCAGCACCTGCCAGACCATCGACCACGTGCTGCTCGACACCGGCTCCTACGGCCTGCGCCTGCTGGCGCCGCTCGACGCGGCGCTGAACCTGCCGGCCGTGAAGACGCCGTCCGGCGCCGACGCCGGCGAGTGCGCCAAGTTCATCAGCGGCTACACCTGGGGCGCGGTGCGCCAGGCCGACGTCAGGCTGGCGGATGAAAAGGCGGCCGGCATTTCGATCCAGGTGATCGCCGACAGCGGCGCCAATTACGCCGCCACGCCGTCCAGTTGCAGCAGCGCCGGCAACAACCTCGGCACGCTGGCGGCGATGGGCGCCAAGGGCATCCTCGGCGTCGGCCTGTTCAAGCAGGACTGCGGCGACAGCTGCGCCAAGTCGGCGGTCAGCGGCGCCTACTACGCCTGCACCAGCAACGGCTGCACCGCCAGCAGCATGGCGCTGGCGTCGCAGGTCAGCAATCCGGTGGCCTCGTTCGCGGTCAACAACAACGGCGTGCTGCTGGTGCTGCCCAGCGTCGGCACGGCCGGCCTGACCTCGGTCAGCGGCACGCTGATCTTCGGCGTCAACACCCAGAGCAACAACACCATCGCGAGCGAAACGCTGTACAAGACCAACAGCAGCGGCGATTTCAGCACCACCTACAAGGGCAAGACCTACAGCGCCAGCTTCATCGACAGCGGCTCCAACGGCTACTTCTTCAGCGACAGCACGATACGCACCTGCTCGGGAGGGGATTTCTATTGCCCGGCCGCGACGCTCTCGCTCAGCGCCACCAACGCCGCAGCCGACGGCAGCGCCAGCGGCGTGGTCAACTTCAACGTCGCCAACCTGGTGCAATTGGCGTCGACCATCTCGGCGGCGCAGGTCGGCGGCACGGTGGGCAGCGGCACCAACGCGGGCAATTACTTTGATTGGGGATTGCCCTTCTTCTACGGCCGCCGCGTGTTCGTCGTGTTCGAAGGGGGCGCCGTCAACGGCAAGAGCGGGCCGTTGTGGGCATATTAGACGTCACACAGTGCCGGCAGCGCCCGATAAGCGCTGCCGTCAGAGCCGCTGTTGTGGTCCATCTTTTGGGTAGCTGCCTACCTTCTCTCCGTGGGTGTCTGGTCGAAGGATGATGCATCTCTGCGCGCACCGGCGTTTGTGACGCCGGTACGAATTGCCAGAATAGCGAGCGAGGTCTGGGCGGTATCGCGAAATCACGACAAACCCCTGTTAAATCGCGCCAATTGTTTGCGTTTTGTCACGACCATGTCATGCGCGTTGGGTACAGTCGCCACCTTGAATTTTCTTAATTTGAGGGTGCAATGAAAACAAATCTGGTGATGTTGGCTGCGTTGACGGCAGCGGGTCTGGTTGGCTGCGGCGGCGACTACACGGCGCCCCCGGCGATCGCGGAAGGCACGACCGTCACGCTGGCGCTGATGGAAACCACCGACATCCATGCCAATGTGATGAGCTACAACTACTACTCACTGGCGGAAGACACCAGCCTGGGCCTGGAACGCACCTCGACCCTGGTCAGCGCGGCCCGCGCGGAAAACCCGAACAACGTGCTGCTGGACGACGGCGACGTGATCCAGGGCACCCTGCTGGGCGACCTGCAAGCGGTCACCAAGCCGATCGCCTGCACCGACACCATGGCCGTGCACAAGGTCATGAACGCCATGAAGTACGACGGCGGCGGCTTCGGCAACCACGAGTTCAACTACGGCCTGCCGTTGCTGAGCCAGATCACCAATACCGACTTCGGCATTCCGGGCGTGAGCAAGCCGACCGGCACCTGCGGCGCGCCGGCCTTCCCGCTGGTACTGACCAACGTCACCGGCGTGGCCAGCAGCAAGCCGATCGTGCAGCCGTACACGCTGCTGCCGCGCACCTTCACCGCCACCAAGCTGGATGGCACCAAGGTCGACGTCAAGCTCAACATCGGCATCATGAGCTTCGTGCCGCCGCAGATCCTGGACTGGGACCAGAAGAACCTGGCCGGCAAAGTCGCCGTGACCGGCGTGCAGGAAGCGGCCAAGCAGTACGTGCCTGAGATGCGCGCCAAGGGCGCCGACCTGGTGGTGGCGCTGTCGCACGGCGGCCTCGACCCAAGCGCCTACAGCCCGAAAATGGAAAACGGCAGCTATCACCTGACCAGCACCGGCATCGACGCGCTGCTGATCGGCCACTCGCACCTGATCTTCCCGAAAGGCAAAGAGACCGGCGCGGCCGCACTGGATCCATCGTTCGCCGCCTTCCCGGCCAGCGCCAAGATCGACGCCGTCAACGGTTTCGTCAACGGCGTGCCGACCGTGATGGCGCAAAGCTGGGGCCGCCGTCTGGGCATCATCAAGCTGACCTTGGTCTTCACCGGTGGCAAGTGGGTGGTGCAGCAGGATAAGACCAGCGTGGAATCGCGCGGCTTCAAGTACACCGATGGCGCCACCATCGTCAAGGCCGATCCGGCCATCGCCCCCATCGTCGCCACCGAGCACGCGGCCACCATCGCCTACGCCAAGCAGCCGCTGGGCGTGACCACCGACTTTGAGATGTCGGCCTACTTCTCGCTGGTCGGCGACGTCAGCGCGATCCAGCTGGTCAACCAGGCGCAGCTGGACTACGTGAAGAAATTCATCGCCGCCAGCACCGATGCCACCATCGCCAGCTACAAGAACATTCCGGTGATCTCGTGCAGCGCGCCGTTCAAGGCGGGCCGCAACGGTCCTTCCGACTTCACCGACGTCGCGCCGGGCGCCAGCGCCGCCGCGCCGGTCGGCCTGCAGGTACGCAATCCCGGCGACCTCTACCTGTACAGCAACAACAACCTGCAGGCGGTCAAGATCAAGGGTTCCGACCTGAAGGCCTGGCTGGAAACGGCGGCCAAGCAGTTCGGCCAGATCGATCCGGCCAAGACCACCGAGCAGGACCTGGTGCCGACGTATGGCACGATCTACAACTACGACGTGTTCTACGCCGAAAACAACGCGCTGACCTACCAGATCGACGTGACCAAGCCGGTCGGCAGCCGCATCGTCAACCTGACCTACCTGGGCAAGGCCGTGGCCGATGGTGACGACTTCATCGTCGCCACCAACGACTACCGCGCGGGCGGCGGCGGCGCCGTGCCTGGCATCGACGGCAGCAAGACCATCATCAAGTCGCCGGACGCCAACCAGACCGTGGTCAGCAACTACCTGACGGCGCAAGGCGCGGCCAGCGGCAAGGTCACGCTGGCCGGCAACGGCAGCGCGCGCAGCTGGAGCTTCGTCAAGGTGGCGACCGCTGGTCCGGTGATCCTGCGTTCGGCGCCTGGCCACCTGGCTTTGGCGAAGAGCAGCGGCATCACCGCCGTGACGGCCGAAGGCGCGCTGGACGCCAGCGGCTTCGCCAAGTACTCGGTGGATCTGAGCAAGTAAATCGAGCGTGGTGCGCGGGGCCGGTGAACGCCGGCCCCGCTTATCGTGAGGTCCTTATCATGCAAGTTAAAAATTATCCCGGCGTAGCGTTGATCGGTCTGTTGACCTGCGTGTTCCTGTTCGGCTGCCAGCTGCAACAGGAAAAGCCGAACTCGGCGCAAATCGAGACGGTGGGCATGAAATCCATGCAGCAGGCCGACGCCAGCGCCGAGCGCAAGCTGATGGCGTGGTCGGCGCAGAACATGCCGGTGGCGCAGCGCGAGCTGGCGTTGCTGTATCAAACGCGTCCGGAGCAGCGGACGGAATCGCTGAAGCTGTTCGAGCAGGCCGCGCGCGGCGGCGACGTCGATGCCGCCTACCAGCTGGGCGAGATGCTGCGAGTGGGCGTGGTTGGCGTGCCGGCGGCACCGGCAGACGCGGCGCCGTGGTACGCCATGGCGGCCAAACAGAATCACGCGCGGGCGGCGCTGATGCTGGGCATGCTCTACAAAAACGGTGACGGCGTCGCACGCGACGATGGTCAAGCCGCGCACTGGCTGAGCATCGCCAGCGAGCAGGGCAATCCACACGCGATGTTCCTGCTCTCCTACATTTACCGGGAAGGCCGCGGCGTCGCGCAGGACGGCGCCCAGGCCCGCCACCTGCTGGAAGAAGCCGCCGAACACGAATATCCGCCGGCAATCCAGGAGCTGGCGATGACGGTGCAACTGGGCGACGCCCTCAGCCCCAAAGACGAACGCCGCGCCGGCTACCTGCTCAAGGAAGCCACCGAGCACCGCCACAACAACTGGAATCGCTTCTAAGAAACCCAGGGTCAGGTCCCCCATTTGTTCACGGCCTCGACCGTAACTGTCATTACGCTTCAGCTCGTGCGCAAATGGGGGACCTGACCCCGGATGGTTGGCGGCAACGTTGAGCAACGCACAGACTGCCATTGATCGCGCTCCTAGACTGGGTATGCAGTATCCCCCAATCATTCGCCACGCAAGGAGCCGACATGAGAACCACCGCCCGCCCGCAGGACAAAATCCCCAAGCCTATCCCGACCGAGACCGATGTTCAGGATGCGATCACGCTGCTGATCGAAGACCATGAGCACGTCAAGTCGCTGTTCGAACAGTACGAAGAGCTGGGCGACCGCGCGCATGTCAGCAAACAGAAACTGGCCCTACAGATCTGCACCGAGCTGACCAAGCACGCCACCGCCGAAGAGGAAATCTTCTACCCCGCCGTGCGCGCCGCGACCAAGGATGACGACATGCTCGACGAGGCCGTCGTCGAGCACGCCTCGGCCAAAGACCTGATCGCGCAGATCATTTCAATGGAGCCCACCGACGATCTGTACGACGCCAAGGTCAAGGTGCTGTCCGAACTGATCGACCATCACGTCAAGGAAGAAGAGACCGAGATGTTCCCCAAGGCCCGCAAGGCCAAGCTGGACCTCGATGCGCTGGGCGCCGCCATCGCCGCGCGCAAGGAGCAGATCGAACTGCCTCCGCACTAACGCACTAGGCCTGGCTCATCCAGAACGCCAGTTCCTTGGCGCGGTTGCCGCTCTTCCAGCCGGTCAGCGGCTGGAAGATGGATTTCGGATCGCCGCCGTTCGACAGGAAAGCGCGCCACGCGAAGTGGTCGTACACGCCTTCGATATGCACCGCATACGCCTGCGCCAGCGCCTTGTCGCCACGGATGATGACCAGGTTCTCATCGTTCTTGCTGGACGCCGCCGGCGAGAAGTTGTGCGACCCCGTCACCACCACGCAGTCGTCGGAGAAGGGATCGATCACCAGCGTCTTCGAATGGATGATCGCGTTCAGTCCGGCACTGAGGTACATGCTGCGCTGGAATTCTTCCAACGCCCAGGCCGGCAGGTTGGCCGGTGGCGCGCCGTCCGGCTTCAACACTTCGTTATGGAAGCGATTCAGGTCGGCGCCGTTGGCGATCACCTGCGCGTTGTGCTCGGTAACGACGCCCTTCTCGCTCTGCGTCACCGCCGACACCACGCCGCGTATGTAGGGCCCGTCCGCTTCGGCCACGCGCGCCAGCAGCGCCTGCAACAGCGGCGACTGCCCCGGCATGAACATCAGGAACAGCACGCCCTGCTTGGCGTTGGCGATCGCCTCCAGCACCGGCGCGAATTCCGCCTGGGCCTTGGTGGCGGCGAACAAGGTCGTCACCTTGCCGTCGTCGGTGGGACGGCCGTTTGCGACGCGCAGCTCGTCCGGCATATCGTCGCCCACTTCGGCCAGCTTGCGCCATTGCTGGTAGAAACGGTCGGCGGTGACGGGACGCTCGATCACCAGCACGTTGTTCAACTGAGTGCACAGGCCGGTGGTGGTCCAGTTGGTGCTGCCGGTCAGCACGCGCTGCGCCTGGCCGCCTGCAACATCGACCTCGACCACGAACTTGTTGTGCACGCTCGGGCTGGACGCGCCCTTGTGCGACAGATCGCGATGCTTGACGATGACGCCGGCCGCCTCCAATTCGTGCGCGGTGTCGTCGAAGGTGGAACTGCCGTTACCCAGCAACAGATGGCAGCGCTCGCCAAAAGCCTTGAGACCGGCGATCAGCTCAGGATCGTTGAGCTCGTACAAGGCCGCGTAGATGTGGTTGCCGCGACGGTCGGCGCTGGCCATGAAATCCAGCAGCGCATGACGGGCCTGGCCCGCCAGGTAGCGACGCCCCGGATAACCGGGCTCGGCCAGTTGCGCCTTCAAGGCCTTCAGCGATTTGACGCTGACTTCGCCACCGGCCAGCCGCGTCACGACCTGCGACATGATGGTGCCGCGATTGAAATAGACGGCCACGCCTTCCGACGGCTGTTCCGCCGCCTGCGGCGCCACCCAGTCCGAGGCCTCGTCCTCGCGCAGCACGAAGCTGCTCGCGCCGGCCGCGCCGGCCGCCATCGGCGTCACCCGGTAGGCGGCCTTGCCGGCCTGTTCGACGTCGTGGTCCACCCACATGCAGCGGCGTATCGGCGAGGCGGTGGAGGCGATGCCGCCGGCCGGCACGGCCGTCCCCGCCGAGCTGGCGGGAATGCGGTTGTTGAGTACTTTGATGCTTCCGGTCAGCAAATCCTTGCGTTCCAGGCGGAAGCCGACGATGTCATCGGTCCAGGGTTCTGGCGTCCAGGCCAGCAAGGCATCATCGGAATTGGCGATCACTTGAAGATGAGCAGGCATAACTCCTCCGGTGAGAAAGTTTGCGGAAAGTCAATGCACTATAGTTCGTAATCTGCATCGAATCTACACACTTTATCACCGCGGATGCCGCGCACCTATGACGTCCGCCACGTGATTTATTTTCACTTCACCGCCAGCCGTTCCATCTCGCGCTGCATGTTGTCGATGGCGCGCTCGTTGTACTGATCGGCAAAATAGTCGTTGCCGAACAACTGGCCCGCATCGGCCTTGCGGCACAAATGGGCCAGCGCGCCGCCGCGCTGTTCGCGGTATTTGGGGTCCGGCAGGTGGATGTATTCCTGGCGGATGGCGCGCGCATAGTTCTGGTAGACCTCATCGTCCTGCCCGAGGATGGCCAGGTCGACGCTGAGCAAAGTGTCCTTCAGGCGGTGGCTGATCGAGGCTTCCTGGAAATGATCGGTGGCGCGTATCAGTTCGGCGGCGTCGCCCATCTCCTGCCCCAGGTGGCTGCCCAGCCAGAGCTGGGCACTGGCTTCCTCATTGGTCAGCGCGCCCGGCTCGCCGCTGTGGCCGTACTCGGCGTCATGGAACCAGAAGGCTTGCTTGACGATGTCGACGTCGGCCGGATCGGGCCGGGTATTGGCGGCCCACACGCGGATCTCGCACAGGCCGTGCACCAGGTGGTCGAGGTTGTGATAGTGGCGCGCCGGGCCGCCGTAGGCCGTGGCCCCGGTCAGCTGCACGAACCACTGGTCGGCGTGGGCGATGGCGGTGGCGTCGCGGTGCTCGTAGTCCCACAGCGTTTCCCACTCCTTGCGCAGCCAGCTCAGCACCCAGGCGTGGTAGGCCGGGCCGGGCACGAACTTCTTCATGATCCAGTTCCAGCCGATCGGCCCTTCCAGCGCCTTGACGAAGCTGGAGCTGACCGACCCGAGGTCGCGCGGCGGCATGACGAAGATGGTCTTGGCGCCTTGCAGCACGTCGACGTTGGTTTGCTGGATCAGGTTTTCGTAGTCAAAATCGGCGGTGGTGCGGATGCCGCGTATCAGGCAATGCACGCCCTGCTTCTTGGCGGCGCGCGCCGTGTAGTCGCCCTTGACGATGACCACCTGCACATTGTCCCAGCCCTGCTCGGCACAGCTGAGTGCGATGATGCTTTTGCGCTCCTCGGCCGAGAACTTGGGCTTCTTGGCCGGATTTTCAGACAGGAAGACCACCACCTCGTCCGCCAGCGAACGGGCTTCGTTCATCACCCACATGTGACCGTTGGTGATCGGGTCCAGGGTGCCCGAAAAGCCGATTTTCTTCATACGCCACTCCAACGCCATGTCAAAGTAGCATTTTAGACTGGAGCGGCCCTTGCAGTCTCAGGAAAATCGACTTTGATCAGCAGCCCGCCCAGGCGTTCGGACTCGCCCAGGGTCAGCGCGGCGCCGTGGCGTTCGGCAATCGACTTGATGATCGCCAGCCCCAGCCCGCTGCCGCCGGCCTGGCTGCCCGGCACGCGGTAGAAGCGGCCGAACACCCGCTCGCGCTCTTCCAGCGGGATGCCGGGGCCGGAATCCTCGACCGTAAGGATGACGCGGCCCGGCGCGGCTTTTGTGGCGCCGGCGCTACGCCGCAGCTCGATATCGACGGTGCCGCCGGCCGGCGTGTACTTGGTGGCGTTGTCGATCAGGTTGCGCAGCAGGATGATCAGCGCATCCGGCTGGCCGTCGACCGAGGCCTGGTCCGCGTGGTGCAGGCCGAGGTCGATCTGGCGCGATTGCGCCAGCCCGGCCATGTCGCCCAGCGAACGCTTGACCAGCTCGGTGAGATCGACCGGCTCCAGCTTGACGTCGTTGACCGAGCCTTCCTGCCGCGCCAGCACCAGCAGCTGCTCCACCAGCCGCGTGGCGCGTTCGATGCCGGCCGTGACGCGACCGATGGCGACGCTGCGCGCCGCCTCGTCCTGCGCGCGTTCCAGGCTCAGCACCTGCAATTTGAGCGCCGCCAGCGGCGAGCGCAGTTCGTGCGCGGCGTCGGCGACGAAGTGCTGCTGGGCGTCGAAGGCGGTGCGCACGCGGCCGAACAGCAGGTTCAGCTCGTGCACCAGCGGCAGCACTTCATCGGGCAAATCGTTTTCGGAGACCGGCGACAGATCGTCCGCCTGGCGCGCCGCCACCTGCCGCTTGACGCGCGACACCGGCGCCAGCGAGCCGCTGACCACCCACCACACCACCAGCATCAGCACCGGCGCCATGACGGCGATCGGACCGACCGTGCGCAACGCCAGCGTACCGGCCATGCGCTGGCGCACCGCCATGTCCTGCGCCACCTGCACGGTCTGGTTGCTGGTCTGCACCGAGAAAATCCTGTACGTGGTCTTGTTGACCTTGACCGTGTCGAAGCCCAGCACGGCGCGCTGCGGCAGCGCCGCGCGCGACAGCGAACGGAACACTTGCGCGCCGTCCGGCGTCCACACCTGCACCACCAGGTCGTCGTTCTCGGGATCGGCCGCCGTGTCGGCGGCCTTGTTGGTCAGCGTGGCGCTGGAACGCAGCGACATCGCCATTTGCTGCATGTGATAGTCGAAGATCTGGTCGGCGTCGCTCAGCGCGCTGCGGTAGGCGATCATCGCCTGTGCAATGGCCGCCATCGTGATGGCGGCCAGCAGGAACCACAGCAAACGTCCACGCAGCGAGTGCGTTACCACGGGCACTCGCGGCAGCGACGGCATCGACGGCATCGACGGCATCTTCACTTTCATAGCTTGGGCACCATGTATCCCAGGCCGCGCACGTTCTGGATCAGTTCCGCACCGAGTTTCTTGCGCAGGCCGTGGATGTAGACTTCGACCGCGTTGCTGTTGACTTCATCCTTCCAGCTGTACAGTTTTTCTTCCAGCTGATGCCGCGACAGCACGATGCCGGGCCGCGCGATCAGCGCTTCCAGCACCGCCCATTCGCGCGCCGACAGGCTGACTGCCTTGCCGTCGGCCAGCACTTCGCGGGTTTGCGGATTGACGCTGACGCCGCCGTGTTCGAAGATCGGCTCGGCGCGGCCGGCCGAACGGCGCAGCAAGGCGCGGATGCGCGCCAGCAGCTCGTCGAGGTCGTAGGGTTTGAGGACATAATCGTCGGCGCCGGCGTCGAGGCCGGCGATGCGCTGTTCCTTGGCGTCGCGCGCGGTGGCCACCAGCACCGGCGTCAGCTCTTTGCGCGCGCGCATCGAGCGCAGCACTTCAAGGCCGTCCTTGCGCGGCAGGCCCAGGTCCAGCAGCACCAAATCATAGGTCTGGGTTTGCAGCGCGGTGTCGGCCATCGCGCCATCCTTGACCCAGTCGACCGCGTAGTGCTCGGCCCTCAGCAGGTCGAGCACTACCTCGCCGATCATCGTATCGTCTTCCACCAGCAGAAGTCGCATATTGTTTCCTTTCTGTTTTTGTGTTGCGTTCTGCCGATCCGACTTATCCGAGTCGCACCGGTATGAAGATTTTATCGTCGCCGCGCTGTATCAGCAATGCCACCGACTTGCCGGACTTGTCGACCACTTCGCGCACCTGGTCCACCGTGTTGACCGGACGGCCGTTCACCGACAGCAGCACATCGCCCGGCTGCACGCCGGCATCGGCCGCCGCGCCGCGCGCATCCTCGATCAGCAAGCCGTTGGCGATGCCGGACTGGCGCTTCTCCATGCTTTCCAGCGGACGCAGCGACAAGCCCAGCTTCAGCTTGGCGCTGGCCTGCCCACCGCGCTCGCCGTCGGCTGCCGCCGCGACTTTGTCGTTGGCATTACCCAGCGTGGCGCTCAATTGTACCGGCTTGCCCTGGCGCCAGACTTCCATCGTCACTTTATCACCCGGCGTGGCCAGGCCGACGATGGCCGGCAAATCACCCGAGCTGACGATCTTGTTGCCGTTGAGGGTGCGGATCACGTCACCCAACTTCAGGCCGGCCTTGTCGCCGGGGCCACCCTTCTCGACGTTGGACACCAGCGCGCCTTCCGGCGTGGCCAGGTTGAACGAGTCGGCAAAGCCCTGGTTGATCTCCTGCACCGTCACGCCCAGCTTGGCGTGGGTAACCTTGCCGGTCGAGACGATCTGGTCCTTGATCTTGCCGGCCACGTCGATCGGGATCGCGAACGACAGGCCCTGGTAGCCGCCGGTCTGGCTGTAGATCTGCGAGTTGATGCCGACCACTTCGCCGCGCGTGTTGAACAGCGGACCGCCCGAGTTGCCGGGGTTGACGGCGACATCGGTCTGGATGAACGGCACGTTCCCGTCCGGCAGCGAACGGCCCTTGGCGCTGACCACGCCGGCGGTGACGGTGTTGTCGAGGCCGTATGGCGAGCCGATCGCCAGCACCCATTCGCCCACCTTCAGGTCGTTACCCTTGGCCAGCGGAACGACAGGCAGGTTCTTGGCGTCGATCTTCAGCACGGCGACGTCGCTTTTCGGATCCGAGCCCAGCACCTTGGCGCGGAACTCGCGGCGGTCGGTCAGCTTGACCACCACTTCGCTGGCGTCGCGCACCACGTGGGCGTTGGTCAGGATGATGCCGTCGGCGCTGATGATGAAGCCGGAGCCGAGGCCGTGGGTCGGCACGCTACGCTGGCCGCCGCGCTGCTGCGGGCCCTGGAAGCGGCGGAAGAATTCGTAGAACGGATCGTCGGCAAACGGATCGGCTCGGCCGGTCTGCTCGGCGCCGTCGTAGGCGGTCTTGGTGCTGCCGGTGACGCTGATGTTGACCACCGCCGGGCCGTTATGGGCGGCGATGACGCTGAAGTCGGGCAGCGCCATCATCGGCGCAGGCACGGCGACTGGTGCGGCCTGGACCGGTGCTGCGGCTTGCAGCACAACTGGGGCGGCGGCAACGGCATTGCCTTGTTTGACGGCGACGGCGCCGCCGACGCCTATCACGCCCAACACTGCCACGGCGAGGGCTGCACGTTTGAGAGTAGATTCGGACATAGCTGCACTCCTGAATTGACTGAGGTTTGTAGATGTATCCAATATGAGGGTAAAAACTTAGACCCGTCTTAACAATACAATTGCTTACAACCAAGACGGGGGAACGCAAAACTGGCCGGATATACCGGCCAGTTCTGGTTTGTCGTTCCCGCGCAGGCGGGAACCCATAGAACGCTGGCTTAGCCGGCTCAGTATGGATTCCCGCCTGCGCGGGAATGACGCATTAGCGGATCAGGCGGCCTGGCGCTGCTCCAGGGCGGTGACCTTGTCGCTGCCGTCAATGACGATCTTGCGTGGTTTCAGCGCTTCAGGCACTTCACGCACCAGTTCGATGTTCAGCATGCCGTTGTCGAAAGTGGCACCGGTCACTTTGACGTGGTTGGCCAGCTGGAAGCGCTGCTCGAAATCGCGGGCGGCGATGCCGCGGTGCAGATAGGTGCGCTCGGTGGCGTCCTTCTGCTTGCGGCCGACGATGTGCAGCGAATCGCGTTCGAAGGTGATGTCGATTTCCGAACGGTCGAAGCCGGCCAGCGCCATCACGATGCGGTATTGGTCGTCCGATACCAGCTCGATGTTGTACGGTGGGTAGCTCGGGGTGGCGTCGCCGCGCTGGGCGTCGTTCAGCAGTTGTGCCAGACGATCAAAGCCGATGGCGGAACGATACAGTGGGGTCAGGTCAAAAGTACGCATGGTGAATATCCTTTTCAAGTTAAGCGATATGGGCGGGGAAGATTCCCCTCCGTGGTCCCCATCTGGGCAACCACTGAGTCCGATATAGGATGGTTTTCCGGCCTTTCAAGGCCTTGAAAAACGGCCACAAGATCCCCAGAGCCGCAAAATTTTTAAAAATATTTTCGCTGCACCGCGCCACGCTTTTTCCAGCTTTTTGCCAGATTTGCAAGTTGCCTGCGTGCTACACTCGCCTTCTTGTCCAACCTCGTTATCGACCACATGTCCATGTCCCGTGCCGCCCTCGCCGTCCTGTTGGCTACCGCCTTCAGCGCCCAGGCAGAAGCCATCTCCGAACAGCCTTACCCAGGCACCATCGTCTTGAAAGTGGACGCCACCAACACGGCGCAGCAAATCTTCCGCGTGCGCGAGAGCATCCCCGCCAAGCCGGGCAAGCTGACCCTGCTCTATCCGCAGTGGATACCGGCCAACCACGGTCCCAGCGGCGCGCTGAACCAGTTCGCCGGTCTCAAGGTCAGCGCCAACGGCAAGCCGCTGGACTGGAAGCGCGACACGGTCAACGTCTACGCCTTCCACATCGAGGTGCCGAAAGATGCGTCGTCGGTGGACGTGGAGTTCCAGTACCTGTCGCCGACCGAGGCCAACCAGGGCCGCACCACGATGACCAACGATATCGTCGGCGTGCAATGGCAATCGCTGACCCTGTACCCGGCCGGCTACAACAGCCGCCGCATCACCATGCAACCCAACCTGACGGTGCCGGCCGGCTGGCAGTACGGCACCGCGCTGGAAACGGCCGCGCGCACCGGCGACGAGATCGCCTTCAAGCCGCTGGACCTGGAAGCGATGATGGATTCGCCGCTGTTCGCCGGCCGCTACTTCCGCCGCATCGACCTCGACCCGGGCGCGAAAGTGCCGGTGCACCTGAACGTCGTGGCCGACTCGGCCGAGCAACTGGAAGCGACGCCGGAACAGATCGCCCCGCACCGCGCGATGGTGCAGCAGGCCTACAAGCTGTTCAACTCGCAGCACTACCAGCACTACGATTTCCTGTTCGCCATCAGCGACGAGTTCGGCGGCATCGGCCGCGAACATCACCAGTCGAGCGAGAACGGCGTCAAGCTGGGCTACTTTGCCGAGTGGGCCAAGCACGAGGCGCGGCGCGAACTGCTGCCGCATGAATTCACCCACTCGTGGAACGGCAAGTTCCGCCGCCCGGCCGACCAGAACGTCCCCAACTTCAACACGCCGCTGCAGAACACGCTGCTGTGGGTGTACGAAGGCCAGACCCAGTACTGGGGCGCGGTGATCGCCGCCCGTTCCGGCCTGATCAAGCAAGAGCACACGCGCGACCTGCTGGCCGCCACCGCCGCCCGCTACGACAACACCAAGGGCCGCGAATGGCGCGCGGTGCAGGACACCACCAACGATCCGATTGTCAACGCCCGCCGTCCGCAAGGCTGGAACAACTGGCAGCGCGCCGAGGATTACTATTCGGAAGGCGAGCTGATCTGGCTAGACGCCGACACGCTGATCCGCGAAAAATCCGGCGACAAGCGCTCGCTCAACGACTTTGCCCGCAACTTCTTCGGCGTCGACGACGGCGTCAACGTCGCCAAGCACTACACCTTCGACGACGTGGTGAAGGCGCTCAACGCGATCCAGCCTTACGACTGGGCCAGCTTCCTGCGCACCCGCCTGGACGGCCACGGCCCCGGCGCGCCACTGGACGGCCTGACGCGCGCCGGCTGGAAACTGGTCTACACCGAAAAACCGACCGACTTCCTCAAAGCCCAGGAAGAGCAAAACAAATCGGCCAACTTCCAGTACTCGCTGGGCTTCTCGGTCGGTACGGATGGCAAGCTGGAAGCCTTCCAATGGGAAGGCGTGGGCTTCAAGGCGGGCCTGTCGGGCGGCGGCACGCTGCTGGCCGTCAACGGCCGCGCCTACAAGGCCGAGGTGCTGCGCGCCGCCGTCACCGCCGCCAAGACCGGCAAGGAGCCTATCAACTTGCTGGTCAAAAAAGGCAGTTTGTACCAGACCTATGCGCTCGATTATCACGGCGGCCTGAAGTATCCGCGCCTTGAGCGCATCGAGGGTACGCCGGACCGCCTTGATGCAATTCTGCAACCATTGAAGTAATTATCATCCTGGAGGGAGCCGGCGAATTGTGCCGGCTCGCCACCGGGTTATACTGGTGCCATGCCCGATCGGACCGACACCCATCCTCCACCGCGCACCGAGCTAGACGAGCTGCGCGTGTCAGACCGCATATTCCATGCACTGCTCGACAACGCGCCCATCCTGATTTCGACTAAGGATTTGCAAGGCACGGTGACGATGGCCAACCGCCATTTCGACATCCTCGACGGCTACAATCCTGCCACCTTCGTCGGTTCCAATGTCTTCGAACTGTTTCCGCGCGAGATAGCCGAACAGCTGTGGCGCAACGACCGCATCGCCGCGCTGGAACAGCGCGCCATCCAGGAAGAAGAATCGGTCTACCACCGCGACAAGACGCTGCACACCTATATGACCGTGAAGTTCCCGCTGTTCGATAACGACGGCCAGGTCTACGCCACCTGCGCCGTCTCCACCGACATCACGGAAGCCAAGTCCGCTCAGGCCGACAGCGTGACCGACGAGCTGACCGGACTGAAGAACCGGCGCTACTTCAACATCCGCTTCAACGAAGAACAGAAGCGCGCGCGCCGCGACCAGCGCCTGCTGACCCTGCTGCTGATCGACGTCGACCGCTTCAAGGAATACAACGACAGCTACGGCCATCCGCAAGGCGACCAGGTGCTGAAGGCGGTGGCCGACGCCATGCGCCAGGCGCTGAGCCGTCCGGGCGACCTGAGCTTTCGGATTGGCGGCGACGAGTTCGCCTGCCTGTTCGCCAGCAACAGCGCCGACGAGAGCGAGGCGCTGGCCGAACAGATCCGCGCCGACCTGGAGGCCCGCCTGATCCCGCACCAGGGCAACCCGCCCTGCGGCCACGTGACGCTGTCGCTGGGGCTGGCCTTCGTCGCGCCGGACGCGATGCTGACCCAGGGAGACATCTACGAACAGGCCGACCAGGCCCTGTACCGGGCCAAGCACAATGGCCGCAACACGGTGTCGCGCTAGCCCGTCATTGTTCAGGATATCGAAACACCGTAGTCAGCTTTTGCCGCTTTATCTCGTCCCTTGAAAGGCCTACAGTGCAGGCACTTAACAATCAAGGAACACGATGATTACGCTGCACACCTGGACCACCCCGAACGGCCGCAAGATTTCCATCATGCTGGAAGAGCTGGGCATCCCCTACGAGATCAAGACCGTCAACATCACCCAGGGCGAACAACTAAAGCCCGAATTCCTGGCGATCGCCCCCAACAACAAGATCCCGGCTATCGTCGACACCGACGCCGACGGCGCAACCGTCAGCGTGTTTGAAAGCGGCGCCATCCTGACCTACCTGGCGGAGAAAACCGGCAAGCTGCTGCCGGCCGCCGGCGCGGCGCGCTACAAGGTGCTGGAATGGCTGAACTGGCAGATCGGCGGCCTCGGCCCGATCCTGGGCCAGGTCGGCTTCTTCGAGGTGTTTTCGAAAGAGAAATCGGCGCTGGCCAGCCAGCGCTTCATCGACGAAGCGGACCGCCTGCTGGGCGTGATGGACCGTCAACTGGCCCAGCATACCTACCTGGCCGGCGAAGACTACAGCATCGCCGACATCGCCAGCTATCCGTGGACCTTCGGCCTGACCCTGATGCTGAAGCCGGCGCTGGGCGACAAGCTGGCCAGCAAACCCCATCTGCAACGCTGGATGGCGTTGATGGCCGAACGTCCGGCGGTGCAGCGCGGCATGGCCTTGCCGAAGCTGGGTTAACACGGGCGTAGCCTTGGCGTTTTGCTGTTTTGGTGTATGCTAATCGCTATGAACAAAGACACCGACATCCAACTCAGCGGCCCCTTCAAGGCCTCCGACGGCTCCGGCCGTGCCCACGACGCCAAGGCGATCCGTATCTTCGACGAAGGTTACGGCGCGATCGACGTGTATGTGGACTTTTCTGCCTCGATCAGCGGCCTGCACAAGGACAAATCGCTGATCGACGCCGTGGTCGCGCAGCTGCGCACCGTTGGCTACAAGGGCCCTGCCCTGACCGCCGGCGATTCCGTGCTCCAGGAAAGCAAACTGCTGGTGCTGGAAGCGCCGGACGAATTCAACACCTTCGCCGCCGGCAAGGGCTGGAAAGACCTCGCCGAAGAATTCGACGACGAGTAATCTTCTTTTTGAAGCGGGCTCTTAGTTGAAGAGCTTCTTCAACGCGTCCTTCACATCAATCTTGATTTTCTTCGGCTGCTGCTCGCCCGCCTGCGCGGCAGCCGGCTGCTGCGGGTCGTTGGCATTGTCCGCCGCCGCCACCAGCCACTGCGGCTGCTTGGCCGCCGCCAGCTTGGGCATGCCGTCGCTGCCGAAGTTCTTCTTCATGTACGGCAAGTCCATATCGGGCTTGTTCTGTAATACGGTACCGTCTTCGCGCAGAATGGTTGGCGTGCCGCCGACGCGGCTGCCCACCGCCGCCAGCACCTGCTCCAGATGGCGCGCCGATTGCTCGGCGTTTTTCGGATCGAATTCGCAGGTGCGACCCGGCGCCGCATCCAACGTGTTCCAGTATTTCTTCCATGCCGCGGTGCTGTTGTCGGCGCACCAGATGCGCGACACAGTCTGCCACTTCGCGGCACCGGCATTGATATCCTGCAGCGACATCGGCACGACGTAGAACGTGGTGTTCACGCCGCTGCCTTTTTTCAGCAAGTCCTGCTCGAAGCGCTGGCAGAAGCCGCAATCCACCGCCGAGAACAGCACCATCTTGCGACCGCCGCCGTCGCCGTAGCTGACCTTGATCAGCTTATCGTAGTCGATGGCCGCGATCACTTCCTGCTGCAAATCGTTCATTTCCTCTTTGGTCATCTTGCGTGGCGGGGTGCTGGTGGTGCTCAGTACCTGGAAGCCATTGACGTCGCCGTAGATCGTACCGGCTTCGTTGATGAGGCCGACGAATGCGCCCTTATTGTCGTTCAACACGTACATGCCGCGCACCAGCGTCGGTATGGCGCGGCTATTGTTTTCCGTGATGCCCAGGCTGCGGTTGGCGCGCGCCATATTGGCCAGCAGGTTATGGGTCGCGCTGCGGCCATCCGCTTGCGCCGGCGGCGCCAGCATCGCGCCGGCCATGCCCACGACCGCGCCCAGTGCGCGCCATTGCCTGAAGCTCTGTTTGAATACGTTCATCGCTAACCTCTCCTGATTTGCCGGCGCAGCCAGGCATTAAACAAAAGAAAATATTATATAACAACGTTGTTCAGATATAGCGATCGCTCCAGGCCGCGATCAGGTTGGCCACGTAGACGGCATCGTCGCGATCGGTCAGCAGATGGTCCGCGCTGTCGAGCGAAATGAAGCTTTTCGGATGCTTGGCGGCGGTGAAAATTTCCATCGCGTTGCTGATGCCCACCGTATCGTCGCCCGGCGCGTGCATCACCAGCAAGGCCCGCTTCAGGCCCGCGATCTTCAGCTTCAAATTGTGCCCGCCCGCATCCTCGACAAATTGCTGCTTGATGCGAAACGGCCGGCCCGCCAGTTGCACCTGCGCCTCGCCCTCGCTGGCGATCTCGTCCAGATGCTGGCTGAACATGCCGGTCACGCGCACCGGATCGCTGGGTGCGGCCAGTGTCACCACACCCTTGGCCTCCGGCACTTGCCCGGCCATCGCCAGCACCGCCGCACCGCCGAGGCTGTGGCCGATCAGCAGGCTGGGCGCCTTGTGGCTGGCGCGCAGGTACGCGGCCGCCGCCAGCAAGTCCGCCAGGTTGGACGAGAAATTGGTATTGGCGAATTCTCCCTCGCTGGCGCCCAGGCCGGTGAAGTCGAAACGCAGCACGGCAAAGCCATGCTCGGTCAGCGCCTGCGCGATGCGGCTGGCGGCAAACACGTCCTTGCCGCAGGTGAAGCAATGGGCAAACAAGGCGTAGGCCCGGATGTCGCCGTCCGGCACATCCAGCCGGGCCGCCAGCTTCTGGCCGTCGGCGCCGAGGAATTCCTGTCGTTGTGATCGCATGCGCTGTCCCGTTGTTGATGCCAGACGCTATTTAACCAAACAAACCGTGCAGATACCAGCGCGCCGACTGCTCACCCTCGTGGCCGGTGCGCTCGCGGTACAGCCAGTAGTGGGCGAAGTCCTCGCCTTCGGCCATGAAATAGTCGCGGGTTTGCATGGCGCCCCACCAGCCGGCCTCGATGCGCTCGCCGGTGGACATGATCTTCAGCGGCGAGCCGTAGAACGGCCGGTGGTCGCGCATCAGCAAGGGGATCGGCTTGGCCAGCAACCAGGCCGGACGCGGCAGGCCGGGCATGTCCGGCGGCAGCTGGGCGCGGGCGTCGGCGGGCCGGATTTTTTCCTGCACGCTGACCCAGGCGTTGGCCTGCTCGGGGCGGTAATCGGCACGCGGCGCCGCTTGCAGCACGTTGTCCGGCCCCAGCCGCGCGGTCAACAATTCCAGCAGGCGCTGCCAGTCCTCCTTGCTGCCGCCCGGCTCGGGGAACAATGAATCGCTGGGCGGCGCCATCGGCTGCACCTGCGGCGCCTCCAGGCACAGGCCGATCACCGGCGCATCCAGCACCTGCTTGGCCAGCCGCTCCTTGAGCAGGCGCACCAGGTGCTCGTCGCGCCAGGTCGGCTCGGCCAGCACGATGTCGATCACCGTCGGAGGACCGGCCACCTTGCCGCGTTCATGCTCCAGCAACAGCCGGATGCGCTCGACCGCGAACTGTCGCGCACTGAGCCAGCCGGTCAGCTGCTGCAACAAGCGGCGCGCGCCGAACAGCAGCGCTTCGGCGTTCTCCACGCGGTCGAACAATTCCAGCTTGGCGCTGAAGCTAGCCGGCGCTTCCAGCCAGCGATGCATCTCGGCGCGTTCGCCGTAGGCATCGTCCAACATATCCAACAAGGCCCGGCCGCAGCGGCGCTGCAAGCCGGGACGCGGTAGGCGGCGCATCTCGCCCAGCGTCAAGCACCCTATGCCTTCGAACCAGCTCAGGTAGGGCCGAGCCGGAGGCAGCAGGCTGCTGGGCAAGCGGTCCATGCGCCGCACTAACGCGTCCATCGTCAAGGCCCGTCCGGCATCGCTGCGGGCCAGCAGCCAGGCGCCGCGCGCGGTGGGCGCGCAGCTGAGCGTGGCCGTAAAACCAAGCGCCTCCATGCTGGCCGACACCTGCCGGCACAGCGCGCGGATACCGCCGAACAGGCGCAGGCTGGCGCCGACATCGAGCAGCAGCGTGGCCTCCTCCGCTTGCGCCAGCTGCGGCGTAAATTGCAGCAGCGCCATCGCCACCGCCTGTTGCGCGTCCACCTCGCGCTGCGGTGCGCGCTGCTGGAACTGCGACTGCGGTGCCAGCATCAGCGCGCCGCCGCGCCGCATGCCGACGTCGACGCCGGCCTGCCGCGCCAGCGCCGACATGGCCACTACCCGCTCCTGCTCCAGCACCACGGTGCAGCCGTCATCCGACCAGCGCGGGCAGAATACTTCGAGCGGGAGCCGTGGCAGGTGTAGTCCGATCCAGAGGCGCATGGCGTTGTAAGAGCGATGGGGTTAATGGCAAAAATAATGGGGTGTCGCGCTGCGGTCCTCGTCGTTTGACAAAGCCGATGTTGATGCCGCCCGGCGCCGTGTGCAGCGACAGCCGCAGCGGCGCCGGCGAGGCATCCTGCGCGGCAGCCAGCGGCCGCAGCATGCAGAACAGCGTGTCCCCGCTTTGCGCCGCCAGATGCAGGCGGCGCAGCGTTTCGCCGCGCGCATGGTTTTGCCACAACAGCAGCGCGCCGCAACAGCCGCTGCGCAGCACTTGTTCGGCGGCCCACAAGGCGTCGCCGCTCTTGGCGCCGCTGCGTATCCAGATCAGCTGCGATGGCTCCAGCCCCAGGGCCGCCAGCGCCAGCGCTTGCGGCGCATGCGGCGGTTGCAGCAGCACGATGGGCCGCTTGCCCAGGCCCAGCAAGGCCGGCCGCAGCAGGCGCAACTCGCCGATGCCGTGCTGCTGCACCAGCAGGTCGGTCAGCACGCCCAGCGGCCAGCCGCCGCCCGGCAACTGCGCCGACAAGGCGGCAAAGCCGGTGTCGACGCAGCGCGTGGCGCTGTGCGCCAGTTGCGACGCCAGCCATAACGCCGGATGGACGGCTTCGGGCGCGAGGGTGGCGGAAGGGGTGGCGGATCGGTTCATGATATGAAACTGATTTTACCGCAAATACTGTATAAATACACAGTACTATTTGTTGGCGTTTTTGGCAAGGCCAATCTGTATCGTGCACCCCATGCTGTACCATGTAGCTCAGGCAACTTAACAAGGACTTCCTTTGCAAACCATACAATTGGTCGGCGCCATCCTGTTCGGACTGGCGCTGCTGCACACCTTCGCAGCCAAATCCTTCGAGGTGCTGTCGCACCGACATCCACGCCATGCGGGCCTGTTCCATCTGCTGGGCGAAGTGGAAGTGGTGTTCGGCTTCTGGGCCTTTATCCTGATTATCGCCATGGCGCTGCTGAGCGGAGGCGATGCCGCCATCCAGTACGCCGAATCGCGCCAATACACCGAGCCGCTGTTCGTGTTCACCGTGATGGTGGTGGCGGCTTCGCGGCCGGTGCTGGACATCATGGAACGCATGCTGCTGGTGCTGGCCAGGCTGCTGCCGATGCGCGCCGAACTGGCGCTGGTGTGGTTCGGCCTGGCGCTGGTGCCGCTGACCGGTTCCTTGATCACCGAGCCGGCCGCGATGACCTTGGCCGCGCTGATGCTGGCGCCGCTGATTTTCCGCGACGGCATGCCGGAGTGGCTGAAGTACGGCGCGCTGGGCGTCCTGTTCGTCAACGTCTCGATCGGCGGCACGCTGACCGCCTACGCCGCGCCGCCGGTGTTGATGGTGGCCAGCACCTGGCAATGGGACAGCGCTTTCATGGCCACGCATTTCGGCTGGAAGGCGTCCATCGCGGTGCTGATCAACGCGACCGTGATCACTTTCGTGCTGCGCAAACATTTGCGCGCGCCGGCCGCGCCGTCGGCTGACGTCGTGGCCGCGCCGGCCGTGCCGTTGACGGTCACCGCGATCCATCTGGTCTTCCTGGCGGCGGTGGTGGTGCTGGGCCATCACCCGGTGCTGTTCCTCGGCATCTTCATGCTGTTCCTGGGATTCACCCAGGCTTACCAGCGCTACCAGAATCCGCTGATCATCAAGGAGGGCTTGCTGGTCGGCTTCTTCCTGGCCGGGCTGGTGGTGTTGGGCGGCATGCAGCAGTGGTGGTTGCAGCCCATCGTCGAGAGCCTGCCGCCGGTGGCGCTGTTCTTCAGCGCGCTTGGCCTGACGGCGATTACCGACAACGCCGCGCTAACCTATCTCGGTTCGCTGATCCAGGGCATTTCGGCGCAGTCGCAATACATGCTGGTGGCCGGCGCGGTGGCCGGCGGTGGCCTGACGGTGATCGCCAATGCGCCGAATCCGGCCGGCGTATCGCTGTTGCGGCGCGGCTTCCAGGACGAATCGATAGGCGCTATCGGCCTGCTGGCCGGCGCGCTGGCGCCGACGGCCGTGGCTGCGCTGGCTTTTTTGCTGTAGCCACCTCAACCTGGAATTTCAATCCAAGCGCGCGCATGACTTTCAGGATAGTCGCGAAGCTTGGATTGCCATCGGCCGAGAGAGCCTTGTATAAGCTTTCGCGGCCCATTCCAGTTTCGTTGGCAAGCTGCGTCATCCCGTACGCTCTAGCGATATTGCCCAATGCCTTGGCGATGAACGCCACGTCGCCCTCTGCCTCTTCAAGGCAAACCTCGAAGTAGAGAGCCATGTCTTCTTTGGTCTGAAGATACTCGGCACTATCCCATTTTTTCAACTTAAGCTCCACGATGACCTCCTACAGTTGTCGTGCCAGCGCTTGCGCAGTCGCGGTGTCCTTGGCTTGGGACGACTTATCTCCACCAGCCAACAAAATAATCCGCGAAGCACCTCGAAACGTGTAGTACACCCGGTATCCTGGGCCGTAATTGATACGCAGCTCGGAAATACCATCGCCTACAAACTTATGGTCACCCAAGTTACCGTCCTCAGCGCGATCAATGCGTGCCTGAACGTAAGCACGGGCTCTGCGATCTTTCAGGCCATGAAACCATGAGCTAAAAAGTTAAGGCTGAAGGATATCCATATTCTGGAGGGCTCAATCCGATTGTATTCCATGGGATACACCAAAACAAGAACGATGTTATCCCATCAATCGAGATCGAAACGAGCTACTACTAATCAGGTGCGCTGGTGGCGTGAGAAAAATTCCAGCATCATCTTGCTGGCATCCGGTCCGGCCTTGGCGTTGAAGGCCAGGGAGGGATCGCCGCCGCTCCAGGCGTGCTCCAGGTCGGCGATCTGGGCGACGCGCAGCAGCAGTTTTCTTCCTTCGTAAAAATCGTGCAGCTGGTGGGCGTTGTGGCGGCCGCCGCGTCCTTGCGGCTTGTGGGTGGTCTTCGGCGCGGCCGATAGTCGGTTCAACAAGCGGCTTTGGCGCGCCAGCTGGAGCTGGTTGATCGGGCGGACTATCTTGTCGCCCTCACCCTGGATCAAAATCGCAGGCATGCCGGGAAATTGTGGATGGCGCATCATCACCTCGAGCGCGGCGGCCTCGGACCGCGTGGCGGCGCCGTGCTGCATCACGCCCAGCGCGCCGATGGTGTTGTGGCCAGCACCGAACACCGGGGCCGAATGCAGGCCGACGGCGGCAAACAGCTGCGGATGATTCAGCGCGACGATGTTGGCCATGGCGGCGCCGGCCGAAAGGCCGGCGATGTAGATGCGCGAACGGTCGATGGCGTACTGCGACATCACCTTGTTGATCATGCCGACGATGACGGGGACGTCGCCGCCGCCCTCCTGCGTGGCGCGGTCGTACCATTTCCAGCAGCGCTGCGCCTGGACGCTGACCAGTTGCTGCGGATAGAGCACGGCGTAGCCCATCTGCTCGGCCCACTGGTTCATGCGCGTGCCTTGCGCGAATTGGGTCGCGGTCTGCTGGCAGCCGTGCAGCATCACCAGTAGCGGCAAGCCTTTGCGTTGCGTCTCTTCGGGCGGATTGTTTGGCAGGTAGAGCCAGTAGCTCATGCGGCGCGCCGACGTGCCGACGCCTGGCGGTGCGCTGAAGTGTGACGCCAGCCATTTGCCCGGCGATGGCGGCACGTGTATGGCGACCGATGGAACGGCACTGCTGCGTGCCTTGGCGCGCGGCGCGGCGGGCGTGGTGGCGCGCACTCGTGGCGCGACCGGCTTGGCCGGCTTGACGGTGCTCGTGGCCTTGGCGGCCGGCTTGCGTTTTCGTTTGGGCTTGGCGGCTGCGGGGACGGCGAACAGCGCCGTCACCAACTTGCTGACGGACCGGCTCTGCCGCGTCCCTGAGCGGACCAAAGTGCGTAACAAACTGCTGGCTGCTCTCTTCATGGCGACGATCTCCTGTTGCCATAAAGTCTACCCTGAAACCCGCCCTATCCTGCGTGCGGCAGCGCTCATAACAGCCGATCAGCGCTGCATCGACTCCCATACTTTCAACAACCGCTTGGCCGATACCGGCATCGGCGTGCGCAGCTCCTGCGCAAACAGGGACACGCGCAACTCCTCCAGCATCCAGCGGAATTCCACCATCTTCGGATCGGTGTTCTTGCCGGCCGATTTATCCTTGTTGGCGCGCTGGTACAACGTCGCCGCTTGCTGCCATTCGGCCATCAGCTTGGCGTCGCGCGCGGGATCGCCGCGCAGCTTCTCGATACGCACGTTCATCGCCTTCAGATAGCGCGGGAAGTGCGACAGCTGACTGTACTCGTTCTCCGACAAGAAGCGCTTGTTGACCAATCCCTGCAATTGCGACTGCATGTCGGCCGCCGCCTGCGCGGGCAGCCCTTGCAAGCGCTTCGGCAAACCATGGAACTCGGTCAGCACCTGCGACAGCAAACGCGCGATCTCGTTCACCAGCAGCACCAGGCGCGATTTCCCCTCGTCCTTGCGTTTAGCGAAACTAGCAGCATCCAGCGGCAACGGATCTTGCAGGCAGGCGATGTCCAAAGCCTTGTTGATGATCTGCTCGCGCAGTTCTTCCTGCGTACCCATGCTCATGAACTGCATGCCCATCTGCTGCAAGCCGGGGATGCCTTTTTCGATGAACTTGATCTGGTCCTTCATCTGCAAGGAGAACAGGCGACGCAAGCCGATGCGGTGCGTGCGCGCAGCCACGGTCGGATCGTCGAACACCTCCAGGTCGCAGTGCGTGCCTTTGTCGACCAGTGCCGGGAAGCCGATCAGCGTCAGCTTGCCCTGCGCGATTTCCAGCAGCTCCGGCAACTCGCCGAAGGTCCACGAGGTCAGGCCGGTCAACGTGATGCCGCTGGTGGCTGTCGGCGCGGCGCCGGCGGCTGCGGGAGCCCCCTTGCCTTGCGCCGCCGGTGCGCCGGCTTTCGCCGACGCCGCAGGCGATGCAGCAGACGACGCAGCACTGCCACCGCTGCCCAACGCCCGCATGCTGACGCCCTGGCCGCCCGACGACTCGGCCATCTTCTGGAAGCTCTCGCGCGCCTGCGTGCCGAATTCCGCTTGCAGCGTGGCCAGGTTGCGGCCCATCTCCAGCTGGCGTCCGTGCTCGTCGATCACCTTGAAGTTCATGAAGTGGTGAGCCGCCAGCGTTTCCGGCTTGAAGTCGCTGGTCAGCACCGAGATCGTGATCTGCTTGCGGATATCGGCGATGATCGCGTCAACCAGGTCGCCACGGCCGAACACACCCGCTTCATGCACACGCTCGCAGAACTTGGCGGCGTAATCCGGCAACGGCACGCAATGGCGGCGCAGCTTTTGCGGCAGGGACTTGAGCAGCAGGTGCACCTTCTCCTTCAACATACCCGGCACCAGCCACTCGCAACGCTCGCGCGGCAGCTGGTTCAAGGCAAACAGCGGTACCGCCATGGTCACGCCATCGCGCACGCTGCCCGGTTCGAAGTGGTAGGTCAGCTGCATCTCCAGCCCCGTCACCGACATCATCTTCGGGAACAGGTCGGTGGTCACGCCGGCCGCTTCGTGGCGCATCAATTCGTCGCGGTTCAGGTACAGCAGCTTGGGCTCGGCGGCCGTCGCATCCTTGTGCCACTTCTCGAAGCCGGCGCCGTTGACCACGTCGGCCGGTATCAGCTTGTCGTAGAAGGCGGCGATCAGTTCATCGTCCACCAGCACGTCGAGACGGCGCGACTTGTGCTCAAGGTTCTCAATCTCCTTGATCAACTTGTGGTTGTGCGCGAAGAACGGCGCACGCGTTTCGTAGTCGCCGCCGACCAGCGCATCGCGAATGAAGATCTCGCGCGCCTCGGTCGGATTGAACAAGCCGTAGTTGATGCGGCGCTGGCTGTACACCACCAGTCCGTACAAAGTGGCCCGTTCGGACGCGCTGACCTGCGCCGACTTCTTCTCCCAGCGCGGTTCGCCCCAGGATTTCTTCAACAGGTGACCGCCGACCTTCTCCAGCCACTCCGGCTGGATCTGCGCCACGCAGCGTGCATACAGGCGCGTGGTGTCGACCAGTTCCGCCGCCATGATCCACTTGCCAGGCTTCTTCAGCAGCGAGGAGCCCGGCCAGATATTGAACTTGATGCCGCGCGCGCCCAGGTAGCCGGCGCCCGGTTCGTCCTCGCCCTTGAAGCCGATATTACCCAGCAGGCCAGTCAGCAGCGCCATATGCAGGTTCTCGTAGGTGGCTGGGGCTTCGTTGATGCGCCAGCCCTGCTCCTTGACGATGGTCAGCAGCTGCGAGTGCACGTCGCGCCACTCGCGCAGCCGCAGCTGCGACAGGAAGTTGGTGCGGCAGTTGTCCATCAGCTGGCGATTGGTCTTCTTGTGCTCAATCGCGTTGTCGAACCACTTCCAGATCTTGAGGTAGCTGAGGAACTCCGACTTCTCGTCGGCGAACTTCTTGTGCGCTTCGTCGGCGGCCTGTTGGTGCTCCATCGGACGGTCGCGCGGGTCCTGCACCGACAGCGCGGAGGCGATGATCAGCACTTCGTCCAGGCAGACGTTGTCCAGCGCGGCCAAAATCATGCGGCCTACGCGCGGATCCAGCGGCAGCTTGGAGAGCTTGTTGCCCAGTGGCGTCAGCTGGTTGTATTCGTCGACCGCGCCCAGTTCCTGCAGCAGCTGGTAGCCGTCGGCGATGGCGCGCGCCAGCGGCGGTTCGATGAACGGGAAGGTCTCCACGTCCGTCAGATGCAGGGACTTCATGCGCAGGATGACCGAGGCCAGCGACGAGCGCAGGATTTCCGGCTCGGTGAACTTCGGCCGCTGCAAGTAGTCCTGCTCTTCATACAGGCGGATGCAGACGCCATCGGCCACGCGGCCGCAACGGCCGGCGCGCTGGTTGGCCGCCGATTGCGCGATCGGTTCGATCTGCAGTTGTTCGACCTTGTTGCGGTAGCTGTAGCGCTTCACGCGCGCCAGGCCGGCGTCGACCACGTAGCGGATGCCCGGTACGGTCAGCGAGGTTTCGGCGACGTTGGTGGCCAACACGATGCGGCGCGCGTTGGTCAGCTTGAACACGCGCTCCTGCTCTTCGGCCGACAGGCGGGCGAACAGCGGCAGGATTTCCACGTGCGGCGGATGGTGCTTGCGCAGGGCTTCGGCGGCGTCGCGGATTTCGCGTTCGCCGGGCAGGAACACCAGCACGTCGCCGGAACCGAGGCGGGACAGTTCGTCGACGCCGTCGATCACTGCGTCCATCAGGTCGCGCTTTTCGCGGGCGGCGGCGGTGCGCTGGCCTTTGCCTTCGGCGTTGGCCACCGCAGGATTGACGATGTCGCTTTCGATCGGGCGGTAGCGCACTTCCACCTTGTACAGGCGGCCGGAGACTTCGATCACCGGCGCCGGTTTCTCCGGCGTGCCGAAGTGGCGCGAGAAGCGGTCGGCGTCGATGGTCGCGGAGGTGATGATCACCTTCAGGTCGGGGCGACGCGGCAGCAGCTGCTTCAGGTAGCCAAGCAGGAAGTCGATGTTCAGGCTGCGCTCGTGCGCTTCATCGATGATGATGGTGTCGTAGTTGCGCAGCAGCGGGTCGGTTTGCGTTTCGGCCAGCAGGATACCGTCGGTCATCAGCTTGACCGAGGCGCCCTTGGTCAGCGTGTCGGCGAAGCGGACCTTGAAGCCCACCGTTACACCCAGCGGCGTGCCCAGCTCCTGCGCGATGCGCTTGGCGGTGGACGAGGCGGCGATACGGCGCGGCTGCGTGTGGCCGATCAGGCCTTTCTGGCCGCGGCCCAGTTCCAGGCAGATCTTCGGCAACTGGGTAGTCTTGCCGGAGCCGGTTTCGCCGGAGACGATGATGACCTGGCTGTTTTGCAGCGCTTCGGCGATTTCGTGGCGACGGCCGGAGACCGGCAGGTCTTCGGGATAGGTAATCGGCGGCAGCGGGTTGCGGAAGGCGCGTTCGGCATCGCGGGCGGCCTGTTCTTCAGGAGTCAGCCGTGGCCGTGGCTCGCGGCGCGGAGGCGCAATCAGTCCGCCCTCGCCATCCGGCAGCGGCGCGCGGCCGCCACCCCGCACTGCAGCCACAGGGGTCTGACCCCGTACGGGGTCAGACCCCGCCACGCCTTGGGTTGCGCGGCGCGGGCCGCGCGGTTGCTGCTGGCCGGCCGGACGCGGTTCGCCGCTGCGCGGGCGCGCCTCCCCTTGCGGGCGTGGCTGGCCCTGCCCTGGCCGGGCGTTGGGCGCTTGCGGAGTGCGGGAGGGGGCGTTCTGCGTGCTGGCGGGCGTGCTGGACGCGCCTTTAGACTTGTTGCTGGCTTCTGACATTGTTTTTTACAAAGGTTTTGGCGCGGAAGTCGCGCACCGAATTATAATGCGGCTAATGGAAAACCCTACCCAATTCGTCCAATGGCTGCGCTCAGTCGCGCCGTACATCCACGCCTTCCGTGGCAAGACCTTCGTGGTCGCCTTCCCTGGTGAACTCGTCAGCGCCGGCGCGCTGCAGGTGCTGGCGCACGATTTGTCGCTGCTGCACGCGCTCGACATCAACGTCACCGTGGTCTACGGCTCGCGCCCGCAGGTGGCCGAGCAACTGGCCCTGCGTAACGTCGAAGGCCGCTTCCACAACGGCCTGCGCATCACCGATATCGCCGCCATGGAGTGCGCCAAGGAGGCCGCCGGCGAGCTGCGCCTCGACATCGAAGCCGCCTTCAGCCAGGGTTTGCCCAACACGCCGATGTCGCACGCGGCCATCCGTATCATTTCCGGCAACTTCATCACCGCCCGTCCGCTGGGCGTGATCGACGGCGTCGACCTCGAGCTGACCGGCATCACCCGCAAGGTCGACGCCGAGACCATCCACTCCATCCTCGGTTCGGACGGCCTGGTGCTGCTGTCGCCGCTGGGCTTCTCGCCCACCGGCGAGGCCTTCAACCTGACCATGGAAGACGTGGCGTGCGCCACCGCCATCGCCCTGCACGCCGACAAGCTGATCTTCATCACCGAAACGCCGATGATGACCGACGCCGGCGGCACCGAGATCCACGAACTGTCCTCGCACCAGGCCGAAGCCGTGCTGCAGGCCGGCTTCCTGCCGGACGCCACCGCCTTCTACCTGAAGCACTGCGTCAAGGCCTGCGACAACGGCGTCGAGCGCTCGCACATCGTGCCGTTCGCGATGGACGGCTCGGCCCTGCTGGAGCTGTTCACCCACGATGGCGTCGGCACCATGATCGCGCACGAGAACCTGGAATCGCTGCGCCAGGCCACCATCGAGGACGTCGGCGGCATCATCAAGCTGATCGAGCCGCTCGAGGCGGACGGCACGCTGGTCAAGCGCGGCCGCGAGCTGATCGAGCGCGAGATCGACTACTTCTCCGTCATCGACCACGATGGCGTGATCTTCGGTTGCGCCGCGCTGTACCCGTTCCCGGAACAGAAGATGGCGGAAATGGCTTGCCTGACCGTCAACCCGGAAGTCCAGGCCCAGGGCGACGGCGAGCGCATCCTCAAGCACATGGAGAACCGCGCGCGCGCCATCGGCGTGCAAAAGCTGTTCGTGCTGACCACCCGCACCTCGCACTGGTTCCAGAAGCGCGGCTTCGTGCCGTCCACCGTGGACGCCCTGCCGAAGGACCGCCAGCGCATGTATAACTGGCAGCGCAAATCCCAGGTTTTGATTAAGACCTTATAATCTCGTTTTACCTACCGCTTTAGGAGCAACACAGATGGCCCGCACCGTTCAATGCATCAAACTCAACAAGGAAGCCGAGGGCTTGGACTTTCCACCATATCCGGGTGAACTGGGTAAGAAGATCTATGAATCGGTTTCGAAGGAAGCCTGGGCGGCCTGGCTGAAGCACCAGACCATGCTGGTCAACGAAAACCGTCTGAACCTGGCCGATCAGCGCGCCCGCAAATACCTGGCGACGCAGATGGAGAAACACTTCTTCGGCGACGGCGCCGACGCCGCCATGGGCTACGTGCCGCCGGCTGAATAAGTCTGCTGGAACCGCCGGCGGCGCCTGCTGCCGGCGTGTCATTCTTACATCGCTTTACACTGCTTTAGTTCGCATTTGGCCATGAAAACTTTGCCGTTTTCGCAAGTCATGCGATACACCTCGACCGGTCCCGGTTCGCTCACCAATCCCGCGCCCCAGCCGCCCGTGCAGCCCTGCTGCTTGGCCAGGCTTTCCACCGTCGCCGACGAGACGCCGGCGCGGAACGGTACTTTCTGGATTTCGACGCCGTTCACATAGCTGAGCGGCGTGCCGTCGTCGGCCGTGGTGCGCGGCGCCGGCTTGCGCGGCGGCGGTTGCTCGTCGCGCGACTTGCCTATCGATGGCAGCCAGGAACAGGCGCTCAGCAGCGAGGCGCAGCACAACAGCAATACCAGCGATCGTTTCATAGGGGGAGCTCTCAGAGTAATTGGCGGCGGTTTGACCCCGCAACCATGCCCGGCGGAGCCAGCTCCGCCGCATAGGGGTCAGACCCCGCAGGGGTCTGACCCCACCACGCCTTGCGGGTTAGAATTTCAGCGTCTTGACGCCGTCCGCCATGCCCAGCAGGCAGACGTTGGCGCCGCGCGCGGCGAACAGGCCGACCGCGATCACGCCGACGATCTGGTTGATCTGCTGCTCCAGCGCCACCGGATCGGCGATCGCCAGGCCGGCCACGTCGATGATCATGCCGCCGTTGTCGGTGATGAAGGCTTCCTCGCTGCCCGGCTTCAGGCGCAGCTTGGGCGTGCCGCCCAGTTTGGCCAGCGCGCGGGTGACCGAGGCGCGCGCCATCGGCAGCACTTCCACCGGCAGCGGGAACTTGCCCATCACCTCGACCAGCTTGGAGCCGTCGGCGATGCAGACGAACTGCTTCGACACCGAGGCGACGATCTTCTCGCGCGTCAGCGCCGCGCCGCCGCCCTTGATCATGGCGCCGGCATTGGTGATCTCGTCGGCGCCGTCGATGTAGACGGCGATTTCCGGCACGTCGTTGAGGTCGAACACCTCGATGCCGTGGCCGCGCAGGCGCGCCGCGGTCGCTTCGGACGAGGCCACCGCGCCCTTGATGCGGTGCTTGATCTTGGCCAGTTCATCGATGAAGAAGTTGGCGGTCGAGCCGGTGCCGACGCCGATGATCTCGTTTTCCACCACGTATTCGATGGCGGCGCGGGCTACGGCTTGTTTCAGTTCGTCTTGGGTCATGATGTTTCTATAAGAGAGAGGGGAATTCAATTCCGCTATTTTAACGGATCGCCCCTGCCCGCCACCGTTTTCGGCTAAAAATTGCGCTCAGACAACACCAATCCAGTGCCGGTGTCGCAGACTCGCACAAGCGCTGCGGCGACGCAACGATGGTTGCCAGCGACGGGGCGGGATATGCGAGAATGGTCATCACGCAGGTCCTAGAAACGATCGCCGGGGATGAGACATGACGCCTACCAAAACAGTCTTGATAGTCGATGACAGCCGCGTCTCGCGCCTGATGGCGCGCCAGTACATCGCCAGCCTGCATGCCGACTGGATCGTCGAGGAAGCGGGCACCGGCGAGGAGTCGCTGCTCAAGGCGCGCGCCGTGCCGCCGGACCTGATCCTGATGGACGTCAACATGCCCGGCATGGGCGGCATCGCCGCCGCCGAGCTGCTGCGCCAGGAATTCCCCGCCGTGCCGATCTCGCTGCTGACGGCCAATGTGCAGTCGGCCACGCGCGACCGCGCCAGCCAGCTCGGCATCGGCTTCATGGAAAAGCCGATCACCGAGGCGCGCATCGCGCAGCTGCTGGCCACGCTGGAAGCGGTCTGACCATGTTCGCCCTGTCCGAGCTGGAAAACGACGCGCTGATCGAGATCTTCAACATCGGCGTCGGCCAGGCGGCCGCCTCGATGAGCGCCATCGTCAAC
Organism: Duganella sp. S19_KUP01_CR8; assembly: GCF_036688705.1. NCBI lineage: Bacteria > Pseudomonadati > Pseudomonadota > Betaproteobacteria > Burkholderiales > Oxalobacteraceae > Duganella > Duganella sp. S19_KUP01_CR8. The sequence continues at coordinate 98,040 of NZ_JAQQPR010000028.1, forward strand.
GAGGCGGTGCGCATGTCGGTGCCGTCGGTGAGCTTCATCAACCGCACCGAGGCCGCCCGCCTGCTCGACGGCAAGTCGCCCGAGGCCGAGAACATCTGCGGCGTCAGCCAGCACTACGAGGGCGCGTTCGCGACCGAGGCCATCCTCATGTTCCCCGAAGATAAAAGCCTGGAGATCGTGCGCCTGATGGTGGGCGAATCGGTGCCCCTGAAGGAGCTGACCGAGATGGAGCAGGAGGCCATGTGCGAGATCGGCAACATCATCCTCAATTCCTGCGTCGGCACCCTGGCCAACATCTTCCAGCGCGAGCTGCACGGCTCGCTGCCGCAATACCACGTCGGCACCAGCGATGAAATCCTGGTCGCCTCCGGCAGCCTGCCCGACACCGTGGTGCTGATGCTGCACATCGACTTCCTGCTGGAAAAGCACCAGATCCACGGCTACGTCGCCTTCGTGCTGGACGTCACGGCGCTGCACGACCTGAAGGAGCAGATCAACCTCTACATCGCCCGCGCCATGGGCCAGGCATGATGAGTCTGTTGCCCGAAGCCCACCGCCTGCATCTGCTGCACAGCGTGCTGTGCGCGGTGAACCTGGGCGCCATCGTGCTCGACAACGAGCGCCGCATCGTGCTGTGGAATTCCTGGATGATCAAGCATTCCGGCCTGGGCCACGAGAAGGTGATCGGCGCCGATTTCTTCACCGTCTGCCCCGGCCTGCGCGGCGGCCGGGTCGAGGCGGCGATCCAGCAGGCGCTGTACAACAACTTCCCCTCGCTGCTGTCGCAGACGCTGAACAAGGCGCCGTTCGCGCTGCACGCCAGCCCGGTGGCGGCCGCCCGCAACGAGCGCATCCAGCAGGCGGTGGAGATCACGCCGATCGCGGTCGAGGGCGCGCCGCGCCACTGCCTGATCCAGGTGAACGACGTCAGCCTCGCCGTCGGCCGCGAGAAGCTGCTGCGCGAGCAGGCCATGGTGCTGCGCTCGCAGACCTTCGCCGACGGCCTGACCGGCATCGCCAACCGCCGCCACTTCGACGTGGCGATGGAAAAGGAGCACCGGCGCGCCAAGCGCGGCGGCACGCCGCTGTCGCTGCTGATGATAGACATCGACCACTTCAAGGCCTACAACGACTACTACGGCCACCAGAAGGGCGACCAGTGCCTGATCCAGGTGGCGGCCGCGCTGGCGGCCATGCTCAAGCGCCCGTGCGACCTGATGGCGCGCTACGGCGGCGAGGAGTTCGCCATGATCCTGCCCGAGACCGACGTCGAGCAGGCCACCATGATGGCCGAGGCGATCCGCGCCCGCGCCCAGGAGCTGGCCATCCCGCACGAGCGCAACAGCGGCGACACGCGCCAGGTCACGATCAGCATCGGCATCGCCACGCGCAAGGTCGACGCGGCGGTGGAGATAGAAGCACTGATCGGCGCCGCCGACCGCGCGCTCTACCTCGCCAAACGCAACGGCCGCAACCGCACCGAAGCCTTGCTGCCGGCCTGATTTCCCCCTTTACGACCTGTATCTTTCACCGAGGATCACCATGCGCAATGTCGCTTTATTGGCAGCCTGTAGCGCAATCTTGTCCGCCCACGCGGCGCCGCTGGAGCAGCTGTCCTGGCTGAGCGGCTGCTGGGTCGACCCGGGCGGCGAGGCCGGCTCCGGCGAGCAATGGACCACGCAGGCCGGCGGCTCCATGCTGGGCATGGGCCGCACCGTCAAGGGCGGCAAGCTGGTCACGTATGAATTCATGCGCATCGCCGACGGCGGCGACGGCAAGGCGGTGTTCCATGCGCAGCCGGCCGGCAAGCCGGCGGCCAGCTTCGGCGCCATCAAACTCAACGCCACGGAAGTGGTGTTTGAAAACCTGGAGCACGATTTTCCGCAGCGCGTGAGCTACCGCTACGAAGCGCCGGCGACGCTGCGCGCCAGCATCGAAGGCATGCGCAATGGCACACTCAAGCGCATCGAGTTCCCGCTGGTGCGCGGCGCCTGCGGAGGCACCCTGTGACGCAGCTGGCGCCCAACCGTTCGATCCAGGACGTGATGGTGATCCCGGTGCTGCACTACCAGGATGTGGCGGTGGCGGCGCAATGGCTGTGCGAGGCGTTCGGCTTCAGCGAGCGGCTGCGCATCGGCGACCACCGCATCCAGCTCGACATCGCCGGCGGGGCCGGCGCGGTGGTGGTGGGGCAGGGGCCCGCGCCGGCGCCGCCCTGCCCGCATCCCTGCCACTCGATCATGGTGCGCATCAGCGACATCGACCAGCACTACAAGCGCGCGCTGGCCGCCAAGGCGCGCTCGCTCAGTCCGCCGACCGGCTATCCGTTCGGCGAGCGGCAGTATTCGGTGGCCGATCCGGGCGGGCACGTGTGGACCTTCACGCAAACCATCGCCGACGTCGATCCAGCCGCCTGGGGCGGCACGCTGCTTTAATCCGGGGTCAGGTCCCCCATTTGAGCATGAGTTCGGCTGATACAGCCGAACTC
>NZ_JAQQPR010000029.1:0-94058 GCF_036688705.1 Duganella sp. S19_KUP01_CR8
ATTTGAGCATGAGCTCGGCTGAGGGAGCCGAGCTCATGCTCAAATGGGGGACCTGACCCCGGGTTGGCGGCTACCAGCTTGGCGGGGAGAAGCCCAGTTCGCTGGCGGGCCGGGTCCATGCCATCGGTGCGCCGTCGATCGCTACCGGCGGCTGGTAGCGCTGCGCTGCGCCCCACGCGGTCTGCTCCAGCGCCGGCGCCAGGTCCGCGTCGCTTGCAGCCGCCGGCGGCTGTGCGTCAGACGCCTCCAGCGGCGACAGATCCGTCAGCAGCAAGGCGGTGCGCGCCAGCGACAGGCGCGCCTGCGTCGCACTCCCTTCTGCCAGACGATTCAGCAAGCCTCGCACCACCGCAGCCGCCGCCAGATAGCCGGTCGCATGATCCAGCGCCTGCACCGGCAAGGGCACCGGCTTGCCAGCATCCCGCCAGTGCATGCCGCGCTGGGCGATGCCCGTGCTCATCTGCACCAGGCTGTCGAAGCCGCGCCGCCCGCTCAACGGCCCGGACCAGCCGTACGCATCCAACGCCACATCGACCAGTCCAGGATTCAGCTGCCGGCGCACCTGCTCGCCGTATCCCAGCCCCTCCAGCGCATCGGAACGATAGCCGTGCACCAGCACGTCCGCCTCCGCAAGCAACTGCTCGAACACCGCCCGGTCCGGCGCCAGCCGCAGGTCCAGCCGCGCGCAGCGCTTGCCCAGGGTCACTTCAGGTATCACGCCCGGCTCGTTCCAGCCTGGCGGGTCGATGCGTAGCACGTCCGCGCCGTAGCCGGCCAGGAAGCGTGTCGCCACCGGCCCGGCCAGCACCCGCGTCAAATCCAGCACCTTCAGTCCCGCCAAAGGCCGCGACGGCGTCGGCGCCCAGCCCGCGTTGAAGCTGCCTGCCCGCGTCGCCAACGCGATCAAGGGCTCGGCAGCCACCGCCCGCCCCTGCTCGTGCTCCGCCCATTCCGCACTGGAGCGCATCATGGCTGCACAACCGCCCTGCGCCACCACTGCCGCTTCGAGCTCGGCGCCGCGCCAGCCGGCCACCGCCCGCGCCACGGCATCGCGCTCGACCGGCGTCTTCAGCACCGCCAGCGCCGCGGCGCGGTGGTGCGGCGCGTTGGTGTGCAGGCGTATCCAGCCGTCGGCGGTCGGATAATCGCCGGCCACCGGATCCCAAAGCGGCGGCAACTTCCAGCCCACCGGATGCAAGGACCAGCTGAACCACAGCGACGCCAACCGCCGATCGACCACCACCTCGGCCGGCCGCCCGCCCTGCGCCGCGATCAGTTGCCGCACCGCCAGCGCGGCCGCGCCCACCGACGCCGCCGCCAGCTCCGTCACCGCATAGCACGATGGCAGCTCGCCCTCACCGGTGAACGTCACGCACTCCCGCGCCGACAACGACAGCACGGACGAAATAGCTTCCAACATTTTAGACATGAGCGCTCCAGGAATTGATATGCTGTCCCAGCTTAGGACCGCCCACGGAGGGCGTCAATCTTGACTTGAAGTGTCAACATAGGAAACCGAGATGGTTTGGATGACAGCGGCAGAAGCGCTGAACGTACTGCAGGTCCGCCCGCAAACGCTGTACGCCAACGTCAGCAGGGGCAAGATACGCGCCAAGTCTGACGAGGCCGATCCGCGCCGCAGCCTCTACCACCGCGACGACATCCTGCGCATGGCCAGGCGCAGCAATGGCCGCCGCAAGATCGAAGCGGTCTCCGCGCAGGCGATGCAGTGGGGCGACCCGGTGCTGCCGTCCGCCATTTCCACCGCCGCCGGCGGCCACCTGCTCTACCGCGGCCACGACGCCGTCACGCTGTCCGAAACCGCCACGCTGGAAGAGATCGCCGACTTGCTATGGGAGGCCGAACCCGGCCAGGTGCTGGCGGCCAGCACGTCGCCCGCATGCACGCAGCCAGCGATCGCGCCGCCGGCCGGCGCACTGGGTGCAGGCCTGCTGGCCCTGGCGCTGCGCAGCGCCAGCGACGCGCCTTCGATGGACCGCTCCGCCGCCGACCTGCGCGCCGAAGCCGCCAGCATCCTGGCCACGCTCACTGAAGCGATGATCGGTCCCGCACCCGCCGGCCGCGCCACCGCCCGCACCGATGCCGATGACACCGCCGACACCGACACCTGCGCCACTGCCGCCGCCGCCAGCGCACCGCCCGCCACGCCCGCCACCATCAGTCGCCGCCTCTCCCTCGCCTGGCAACGCCCGGCATCCGAAGATCTGCTGCGCCGCGCGCTGGTGCTGATGGCCGACCACGAACTGAACGCCTCCACCTTCGCCACCCGCGTCGCCATCTCGACCGGCGCCTCGCTGGCGGCAGGCGTGCTGGCCGGCTTCACCACGTTGACCGGCCCGCTGCACGGCGGCGCCTCGGCCGAATTCGCGCTACTGGCCGCCGCCGCCCGCGAACACGGCGCCGAGGCAGCCGTCGCCACCTGGCGCGCCAGCGGCCGCGCGCTACCCGGCTTCGGCCACATGCTCTACGCACAAGGCGACCCGCGCGCCCGCGCCCTGATGAAATTATTACCGGAATTGCAGCCGCACACAGACCTCGCCGCCGCGGCCGAAGCACAGGCGGGGGAATTGCCGAACATTGATTTTGCGCTGACCTTGCTGGCCGCCGCCCACGGGCTGCCGGATGACGCGCCGTTCATCCTGTTTGCGCTGGGCCGCTGCGTCGGCTGGCTGGCGCATGCACTCGAACAAGTGCAGGCCAGACGCCCGATACGCCCCAGGGCCCGCTACGTCGGGCCTAGCGCAGGAACTTGTTGATGGCGCTGGCGTTGGCCGCATCCAGGTTGAGGAACTGGTAGCCGATCTTGAAATGATCGCCGCTGAAAATGCAATAACTCACCTTGGAACGGCAGGTCAGGATCTGCGGCTTACCATCGAGGAACAGCTCGAACGTCACCTGCCCCATATGCCCCACGGCCAATTTGTGCTCGAAGGTTATCGACAAACCATTGGCGCTGATATCGATCGTGCGTCCCGGCTGCGGCGGCATGCCGTCCATCACCGCCACTACCTTGGAGCGCAGAATCTTGCGCGCGACTGACCTTTGATCAACTAACACTATCTATCCTTTGTACGGTTACCAATTATTCAGTATTAACGATTACAACACGTAACAATACAACGTTATTGGATTTCGCGCAGCTTATTGAAGGCATCGTCGATGCGATCGACCGCGATGATGGTCATGCCCTCGATCGGCTGCTTGGGTGCATTGGCGGTCGGTATCATCGCCATCGAAAAGCCCAGCTTGGCCGCCTCACGCAGACGCTCCTGCCCGCGCGGCGCCGGCCGGATCTCGCCCGCCAGGCCGACCTCGCCGAACACCACGAAGCCACGCGGCAACGGTTTGCTGCGCATCGAAGAATTAATCGCCAACAGCACCGCCAAATCGGCCGCCGGCTCGGTGATCTTGACGCCACCCACCGCGTTGATGAACACGTCCTGGTCGAAGGCGGCGATGCCCGCGTGGCGGTGCAGCACAGCCAGCAGCATCGCCAGCCTATTCTGCTCCAACCCGACCGACAGGCGGCGCGCGTTAGGCAGGTGGCTGGCGTCCACCAGCGCCTGGATTTCCACCAGCAAGGGACGCGTGCCCTCCTGCGTCACCATCACGCAGGAACCCGGCACCTGGTTGTCGTGCTGGGACAGGAACAGCGCCGACGGATTCGACACGCCCTTCAAGCCCTTCTCCGTCATCGCGAACACGCCCAGTTCGTTGACCGCGCCGAAACGATTCTTGATGGCCCGCACCAGGCGGAAGCTGGAATGGTTGTCGCCCTCGAAATACAGCACCGTATCGACGATGTGCTCCAGCACGCGCGGCCCGGCCAGCGCGCCTTCCTTGGTCACGTGGCCGACCAGGATGATGGTGATGCCGGTCTGCTTGGCCACGCGGGTCAGCTGGGCCGCGCATTCGCGCACCTGCGCCACCGAACCCGGCGCCGAACTAAGTGCGTCCGAATACACGGTCTGGATCGAATCGATCACCGCCACTTCCGGCTTCAGGTCGGCCAAGGTGCCGAGGATTTTCTCCAGCTGGATCTCCGCCTGCAGTTTCAGATCGCGGGCGTCGATGTTCAGGCGCTTGGCGCGCAGCGCGATCTGCGCGCCGGACTCCTCGCCGCTGACATACAGGACTTTTTTCAGATGCGACACATTGGCCAGCGCCTGCAACAGCAAGGTCGACTTGCCGATACCGGGATCGCCGCCGATCAGCACCACGCCGCCCGCCACCAGGCCGCCGCCCAGCACGCGGTCGAACTCCTCGATGCCGGTGCCGAAGCGCGGCACATCGATGGCGTCGATATCGGCCAGCGACAGCACCGGCGCGGTCTGCGCCAGCGACATGTGCTGCGGCTGCGAGTAACGGTTGTTGCCGCCCGCCTCGACGACGGTCTCCACCATCGTGTTCCACTGCTGGCAGGACGGGCACTGGCCGGTCCACTTGGTGGCCGTGCCACCGCAATCGCTACAGGTGTAGTTGGTTTTCGCCTTGGCCATCCGTTCAGCCTTCCACAACCGGCACGCGCTGCGCCAGTGCGCACATCAGCTCATAGCCGATGGTGCCGGCCGCCGTCGCCACGTCGTCGATCGGCATGCCGCGTCCCCACAGCGTGACCTTGCTGCCGACGCCCGCCGACGGCAGGCCCGTCAGGTCGACGGTCAGCATGTCCATCGACACCCGGCCCACCAGCGTGGTCGGCACGCCATCGACCAGCACCGGCGTACCCATCGGCGCGCTGCGCGGATAGCCGTCCGCATAGCCGCAGGCCACCACGCCGATGCGCATCGGGCCCTCGGCCTGGTAGCGGCTGCCGTAGCCGACCACGTCGCCGGCCACGATGTGCTGCACGCCGATGATCTCGCTACTCAGCGTCATCGTCGGCTCCAGGCCGAACGATTCCGCCGTGGCGCCGCCCGGCGAGCCGCCGTACAGCATGATGCCCGGACGTATCCAGTCGTTGCGCAGGGTTTGCTGGTGCATCAGCACCCCCGCCGAATTCGACAGGCTGCGCGCCCCCGCCAGCCCGGCCGTGCCCTGCTCGAAGCGGCGCACCTGCTCGGCGATCGGCAGCAGCGGATGCTCGGCGTCGTCGGCGTTGGCGAAGTGGGTGATCATGGTGATGCTGCCGACGCAGGAAATCGCGCTCAGGCGCGCATGCGCGGCGGCGTAGGCGTCCGGCATGAAGCCGAGCCGGTTCATTCCGCTGTTCATTTTCAGATGCAGATCAAATTTGATGCCGCGCGCCGTCAACTCCGCTTGCGCCGCCTCCAGCCACGCCAGTTGCTCGACACAATGCACGGCGGCCTGCAGGTTGTAGCCGGCCATGGTGTGCAGATCGGCCGGATCGAAGAAACCCTCCAACAAGAGGATGGGCTTTTTCCAGCCCAGCTCGCGCAGGCGCACGGCGTAGTCGACCTCCACCAGCGCCAGGCCGTCGGCCTCGGCGAAGCCGCGCATCGCCCGCTCCAGGCCGTGGCCGTAGCCGTTCGCCTTGAGCACCCCCCAGGCCTTGGCGCCGGGAGCATTCGCCTTGGCGCGGGCCAGGTTGTGCTTCATGGATTCAACGTGGATGGTTGCGAGGATCGGCCTAGGCATATGCAATTTGAGCGGAATATGGGAAGGCCGTATTTTACCGTGTAGCCAGATAACTGCACGGCTCAATTCTTGGGGATACGATCAAAGCATGGTATAAAGCAAGCCAGATAAGTTTTCAGGCACCCCAGAATGAATCGTGGTTTCTATACCATTATGGCAGCGCAATTTTTTTCGTCACTGGCGGATAATGCGCTGCTCTTTGTTGCGATCGACCTGCTGGTAACAATGAAGTCCCCAGCGTGGATCACACCATTGCTGAAGCTCTCATTTACGCTCTTTTACGTGCTGTTGGCGGCGTTTGTCGGCGCCTTCGCCGATTCGATGCCCAAGGGCAAGGTCATGTTCATCTCCAACCTGATCAAGGTTGGCGGATGCCTGCTGATATTCGCCCACGTCCATCCTTTATTAGCCTATGCGCTGGTCGGTTTTGGCGCCGCCGTGTATTCGCCGGCCAAATACGGCATCCTCACCGAATTACTTCCCGCAGAGAAACTCGTGGCAGCAAATGGCTGGGTCGAAGGCCTGACCGTGATGTCGATTATTTTCGGCACCGTCATGGGCGGCAAGCTGGTCGGCGGCCAGGTGTCGTCCTTCCTGCTGGGCTTTGACTTCCCGATGGTCGACACCGGCATCGACACCCCGCCCGAGGCGGCGCTGTGCGTGGTGGTGTTCATCTATATGCTGGCGGCGCTGTTCAACACCCGCATCCCGGACACCGGCTGCGTCTACGGCCACCAGGAACGCAATCCGATCAAGCTGATCACCGACTTCGCCAACTGCTACGGCCTGCTGTGGAAAGACAAGCTGGGGCAGATCTCGCTGGCCGTCACCACGCTGTTCTGGGGCGCCGCGCAGACCTTGCAATTCATCGTGCTGGAGTGGGCCAACCGCACCCTCAAGCTGACCTACGAACAATCGACCAGCCTGGTCGGCGTGGTCGCCATCGGCGTCGCGCTGGGCGCGGTGCTGTCGGCGCGCTTCATCTCGCTGCGCAAATCGCTGAACGTGATCCCGATGGGCATCGCCATGGGCGTCATCGTCATCAGCATGGTGATGGTGAAATCGGTGGCGCTGGCCTATCCGCTGCTGATCCTGGTCGGCCTGCTGGGCGGTTTCTTCCTGGTGCCGATGAACGCGCTGCTGCAACACCGCGGCCACGTGCTGATGAGCGCGGGCCACTCGATCGCGGTGCAGAACTTCAACGAAAACCTGTCCATCCTGACCATGCTGGCGGTGTACTCGCTGATGCTGCGCGGCCACCTGAACCTGGACGTCATCATCGTGCTGTTCGGCCTGTTCCTGGCTGGCACCATGTACTTCATCATGCGCAAGCATGCGGCCAACCAGCGCGAGTTCGATTCGGTCGCGCTGATCGGCGAGCTGAAACACTGACCTCCGCTTAAGAAGGCGTTTCAAAATGAGCGTGGCTAGGCGCGGCGACGAAGACAGTGCGCCTGCACGGCAAGGAGCTGCAACGACGCCACGGTCATTTTGAAACGCCTTCTAAGCCGGCAGCGCCCCGGCTTGGCGGAGCTGCGCGGCTTGCGCGCGCCAATCGTCGGGCACCACGAAGCCCCGGCGCCGCTCCACCAGCCATTCCCCCTGCTGCTCCAGCACCGCCACCATCACCGGCGCGGCCACCTGCGCCATGTGCTCGTGCAGCGCGGCCAGCAGTTCATCCTTGCTCATCGCGGTCGACTCCAGCGGCATCTTCAACGGCGCCAGCCAGTGCAGGCGCGGCATGATGGCGTAGCGCTCCCCTTGCAATGCGGCGGCCTGTTGCAGCGTGATCCAGAAGCCGTTGCAATGCGGCTGGGAGATGCCCGCCATCGGCTCCGCGCCCTCACCGCCCGGATAGAACAGCCAACCCTTGACCAGCGCCTGCGCCCGCGCCACCGGTTGCGGCAGCAAGGGCTGGGCCGCCGGATGGCTGGCCAGCGATAGTTGCTTGTCGAAGATCTTGCGCATCTTGGCGCCCAACGTGTCGGCCAGGTTGGGGCCGATCAGGCCGTTGAAATCGGCGCCGGCCTCGCTCGCATCGAGCAGGTAGAACTTGGTGGCGAATTCCAGGTGGACCAGATCGTCTCCGTCGCGCAGCAAAAAGTCGAATTCGCCGACGGTGTCGTTGCGGCTGGCGCGCACCTGCAGGCCGTGCGCGACCAGTTTGCCGTGTTCGGCGAAATAGAAGGCCATCAGCTTTTCCGCGTACAGGCCGAGGCGTGAGTAGTGACGGCTGCCCAGCGCGGCTTCCAGCGGTATCGGATCCTGCTCCAGCGCGGCCAGCCAGTCGGCCGTTTCCGGCGACATTGCGCCCAGCGTGGCGATGCGGCCGTGCCAGTGCGGCGAGGCCGGGTCCAGCAGATCGGGGGCGTCGAGCAGCCAGGCCAGCGCGCGCACGTGCGGCCGGGTCAGGTGCCCCCAGCGCTGCTCGAAGCGGGCTTGATAACTGTCCGCCGGCGTGGTTCCGGCGAGCGTCCCGCTGGCAATCGCAGGGGGCGGGCTCGCCGGGGCGGCGGCTGGCAGGCTAGTCACGGGCGGCCTTGGCGAGACACAGGTCGCCCCAGGCCTTGGCCTTGTCTTCCGGCTTGCGCAGCAGGTCGTCCGGGTGATAGGTGGCCACCACCGGCAGCTGGGCGGCGCCGTAGCGCATCACCTGGCCGCGCGCGGCCGGGCCCATCATCAGGCCCTTGGCGGCGTACTGGCCGAAGGTCATGGCCATGGTCGCGCCGGTCAGCGCCAGCTCGCGCTCCAGGAATGGACGGCAGGCCAGTAGTTCCTCACCACTTGGCGCACGGTCCGCGCCATCGGGGCCGGATGGGCGGCATTTGACCAGGTTGGTCACGTAGACATCCGCCTCAGGTTTCAGGGAGATGGCTTTCAGCATATTGTCCAGCAACTGCCCGGCCTCGCCGGCGATCGCCTGGTTTTCCTTCTCGTCCAGGCGCGACGGCGCGGCTGCGATGGCGATCCAGCTGGCGTCGGCGGCGCCACGGCCGTTGACGGCGTTGCGGCGCGTATCGCACAACGTGCAGCGGGTGCAGGTGGAAACGGCGGTCTTCAACGCGGCCCAGTCCATCGCGGCGATGGCGGCATCGCTGACCGGCTCGGCGCGGGCCGGTACCGGCGCCTCGTCGAACCAGGCGTTTGAGTCTTCGTCGGCCATGGCAAGCGGTTCTTCTGCGGTCGGCGGCTCGGGCGCGAACGATGGCGCGGGCGTCGGCGCAGCCGCAACCACGGGCATTGGCACCGGGATAGGCATCGGCGCAGGCGTCGGCATGACGACGGGCTCTGGCGACGGCGGCTGCGCTGGCGGCATTTCAGCCGCCACCGCTACCGGCTCCAGGGCCAGCTCATCCTCAACGGCCGCCTCCTGGCCGGCTGGGGGATTGCGCAACTTCCATTGCACGCCCACGCCCATTTCATCGAGGAACACGGTACTCCGGGCTATCGTCTGACTCATACACTGAACCGCATAACGATTGCGTCCTCGCGTTGCCGATTGGCGGCCGGGTAATAGCCCTTGCGCCGACCGATATGTTGAAATCCGTAGCGCTCATAAATCTCCAGCGCCCGCGTGTTCGATGGCCGTACCTCCAGCAGCACCGACTCCATGCCCAGCCCGCGCGCGCACGCCACGGCCTGGTTCAGTAGGAACCGTCCAAGGCCCTGCCCCTGCCGCTCCGCCGACACCGCCACGTTCAGCAAATGCGCTTCGTCGACGATATTCATCAGCAGGAAATAGCCCAGCAAATCTCCATGCTGGTCGCGCAACACCCACGCCTCATAGTTGCTGTTGAGGGAATCGACGAAATTGGCCATGCTCCAGGGATGCGGATAAACGCTCTCCTCCAGCGCCACCACATCGAGCAAATCGGCTTGCTGCATCGGCTCATAGTTCAGCCGCGCCAGGTCCCACATCTGCTTCATGCGCCACCTTCAGCGGCTTTGGCGGCCGCCATGTCGCGCCGTTCGGCCTGGGTGTAGGCGATCTTGTTACGCAAATACAGCGGCTGCGCCTCGGCCGCCGTCACGGTCGCGCCGGCGGCAAAAGCGATCGCCGCCAGTTGCGCGACCTGCTCCGCATGCGGCATCACCTCGGCAAAGCCGCCGCCGGCAAACGCCTCGGCATAGGCCGACAAGCCGTTGCCGCAGGCGACAGGCGCGCCCTGCGGCTGCACGCCCTCGGGTGCCGACAGCGCGGGCGGCAGCACCGCCTCGGGCGCCGCGCCGTCCGCAAAGCGGTACTGCGCCCAGTACACCTCGCCCATGCGCGCATCCAGCACCGCCAGCACGTCGCCGGCGCCATGCTGCTGATGACAGGCCAGCGCCATCGCGTCCAGCGTCACCACCGGCACCACCGGCAGGTTGCCGCCGAAAGCCAGGCCCTGGGCGATGCCGCAAGCGGTGCGCACGCCGGTGAACGAACCGGGGCCGGAGCCGAAGGCGATGGCGTCGCAGTCTTTCAAGGCGATAGCGGCTTCGGCCAGCAGCTCCTGTATCATCGGCAGCACCGATTGCGAATGGGTGCGCACGCCCGAGGACACGCGGCTGATGACGGTCTCGCCGCGCAGCAGCGCGACCGAGGCCAGTTCGGAAGAGGTTTCAATGGCAAGAATAATAGGCATGCCGTATTTTAACCTGCCGCGCTGGCAGGCGCGACCCCGCGAGGGGATGTAGAATACGCCCCTTAGGCGCAGAGGCCGCCGTTAGCCGACGAATACCATGCACAGTCTGACCCTGAATTCCGAGAATCGCGCAGAGATCGCCGCCGCCCTGGCCGGCGACCGCTGGATCGTGGCCTGCCTGTGCGCGGCCTGGTGCGGCACTTGCGAGTCCTACCGCGCCACGTTCGAGGAGCTGGCCGGACGCCATCCGGACAAGTTTTTCGTCTGGATCGACATCGAAGACCACGCCGACGTGGTGGGTGACCTCGACGTGGAGAACTTCCCCACCCTGCTGATCCAGCATCACGAACTGGTGGCCTTCTTCGGCACCATGCTGCCGGACGCCGCGCTGGCGCACCGCCTGGTGCTGGCCAAGTCAGCGCTCAGCGACGCCGAGCTGGCCGAACTGGCCGTCAGCAGCGAAGAGCGCCGCCGCTGGCAAGCCGACTGCAACCTGCGCACGCTGATGCGCAACGCGCAGGCCTGAGCGCCGGCGCCGTCAAACGCTGTCGGAAGCCACTGGCAGCGCCTCGGACTTCCAGCGCAGCATGCCACCGGCCAGATTGGCGACCTGCGTGAATCCGGCCTTGGTCAGCAGCACGCTGGCCTGGGCCGAACGCACGCCTGAGCGGCATACCGCCACCACTGGCCGCGCACGATCAAATTCGTCCACGCGGTCCATCAGCTGCGACAACGGCACCAGCCGCGCGCCTTGCAGATGCCCCAACTCGTCGATGAATTCCGGCGCCTCGCGCACATCGACGATCTGCGCCTCGGCCAGATGTTCCAGCAGCACCATCGGTTCGATCTCCCACACGCCGCTGAAGCGCAAGGTCAGCGGCGCCCAGGTCGGCGCATCGGGCGCGGGCAGGTTCCCCTCAGGCTGGCCGCAGCGCATATTGGCCGGCACCGCGATCGCAATCAGCTTGGGATGCGGCAGGTGCAGGTTGTTCATATGCCCGGCGAAGTCGCCCTCGTCCACGTCGCCGCCCAGGCGCGGATTGAAGCGGCGCTCCTCGGCCACGCTGGTCACGGTAATGCCGCGATAGTCGTGGGCGGGATACAGCAAGCAGGTCTCGGGCAGCGACAGGATCTGCTCGCGCACCGAGGCAAACAACTGCTGCGGACTGCCCTGCTGGAAATCGGTGCGGCCGCAGCCGCGTATCAGCAAGCTGTCGCCGGTGAAGGCCATGCTCTCGTCGTCCAGCACAAAGGTCAGGCAGCCGTTGGTGTGGCCGGGCGTGGCCCGCACCGTCAGATGGCGGCTACCGAAATCGATACGGTCGCCATGCCGCAGCGGACGGTCGGCCAGCTCGGCGCCCGCCGCTTCCGCCAGCGCGATGCGGCTGCCGCAGCTTTGATGCAGGCGCCAGGCGGCCGTCACGTGGTCCGCATGGACGTGCGTATCCAGCGTCGCCAGCAGGCGCAGACCCAGCTCCTTCAACAACGCCAGGTCGCGCGGCGCCTGCTCGTAGACCGGATCGATCAGCAACGCCTCGCCGCCGTCGCCCAGCAGATAGGTGTAAGTGGAAGAAGTCGGATCGAAAAGCTGGCGGAAAATCATGATGGCTACATTCTAAAATATCAAACAAGCCTAAGCTTAGTCTGCTTGCCCGGTGCTGCGCAAGTGGTGCGGGTCAACCTGCTTGCCAGGAATCCGGTTGCAGCTCCTTGATTCGTTGCTCGGTGTGTTTCGTCATGCAATCGTGATAGCTTTCAGCGCCGCCAGTGCCCCCTGATAAAGGCTCTGCCTGGCCGCGCAGTCGGCGTCGCGAAACTCCACCCATTTTCGTTGCGACACAACGAGCAGCTTCTTCATGGCCGCGCCGTTGTCGTAGGACGCCAGCTGTTTGAGTACGGTTTGATACGCCGCATTCAGTTGCAGATCCTTCTTTTCAAATTTCTGCAAGGCGCACAGATTCACCTCGGGCGTGCCGCGCGGGGTGTCACATGGATCGTGGCCTTGGGCAAACGCGCAGGCAGGGAGCAAAGCGCCAAGAGCAGCTATTAAAATACGACGCATCAACGGCCTCCTGTTTAACTGCCACCCAGTGCGGCAGGATGCAGGAGGATAGCATTTCGCGTCGTCAGAAGGTGCGCGGATTGTCACACCACTTCAATGCCGGCGCGCTTCAATTCTCTAGCAAGAAACGGGTAGCCGGCCACCCGCCTCATCCCTATGCTGAAGCCTCTCTATCACTTCAGCAAAAGGAAAATTCCATGCATCAGCTATCAGGAAAAGTGGCGATCGTCACCGGCGCAAGTTCAGGCATTGGATACGAGACGGCCAGGTTATTTGCGCGTGAAGGTGCCAGGGTGGTCGTGACTGCGCGCCGCCAGGCCGAACTCAACGCGCTGGTCGCAGACATCGAACGGGATGGCGGCGAGGCGATCGCCGTCGCCGGAGACATCCGGGACGAGCAGCTCGCGCGCGCACTGGTGGAAACGGCGGTCGGCCGCTTCGGTGGACTCGATATCGCCTTCAACAACGCCGGCACAACGGGCGACGCCGCGCCAGTGTCCGACACTTCCATCGACTCCTGGCAGGCCACGCTCGACATCAACCTGACCAGCGCCTTCCTCGGCGCGAAATATCAGTTGCCGGCCATGATCAAACGCGGCGGAGGCTCCATCATCTTTACCTCGACCGTCGTCGGCAGCACGATCGGCTTCCCTGGCATGGGCGCGTATGCCGCCAGCAAGGCCGGCTTGATCGGCCTGATGCAGGTCATCGCCGTCGAGTATGGAGCCCACGGCATACGCGCCAACGCGCTGCTACCCGGCGGCACCGACACGCCGATGGGCCGCGCCACCGCCAACACGCCCGAAGCACGCGCCTTCGTCGAAGGCCTGCACGCGCTCAAACGCTTGGCACTGCCGGAGGAGATCGCCCGCTCGGCGCTCTACCTGGCCTCCGACGCATCGAGCTTCACCACGGGATCGAACCTGAGGGTGGATGGCGGCTCGTCTGTCAACCGGACGTGAGTTGCACCGCCGAGTGATTACGTCAACACTCCTCATGTGTATGCATTTAGGTTAGAGTGTTGCAACCACCAATTGAATCCGCAGCCAAAAGCAGACGCACAGAAAGGCGCAACATGCATAAGAAGTTCTCTTTCATGACTACCGCTTTTCGAATCCTTGCTGCTGGAGCGATTGGTGGTGTGGCATATCTGATTGTTTGTTCTGCATTACGATCAACTGGCGGCCCAACACTTGGCCGTTTAGATGATTACGAAAATTATTTTGCTATCGGCACGGCCGTGGTTATCACGGTTGTGGTGTTCTGGAGGCTTACGAAAGGGGCATGGAGCAAAGAGCAACTGGGCGATTTGCTAAATATCGACGACTCCGCTTACTAACAGCGAAGCTGTTTCGGACTATTTGTGTGCATACGGATTTTCGTGGAGCGGCAACTCATACGTGACGTGTCAACTCAAATCCGAGCCCCACGCTTCAGCAGTGGCCTGATTGCCAGCTAGGATATCTGCACAGCCGAGTGATTGCGCGGCGTGGCGTCTTCGTGAAACAGGTCAGCCAGGTACTCGCACAGCTCATGCTCCGCAAGCTCGCCCGGCACGACGAAATCCGCAGGGCGGCGCTTGCCTTCGGCGCCGAAGTAGAACGCCCGCCACGCACCCTGCCCGCCGCTGACGGCGATCAGCCGGCCGAACACTTTGAAGCGCAGCTCCTTCACAGCGTCAGCGGCAGGCTGCGCAGGCGCTTGCCGGTCAGTTTGAACACCGCGTTGGCCACCGCCGGCGCAATCGGCGGCGTGGCCGGTTCGCCCATGCCTTCGGGATGCTCGGCGCTCGGCATGATGATGGTCTCCACCTCGGGCGCCTGGTTCATGCGTACCACCGGATAGTCATGGAAGTTGGTCTGTTCGACCTTGCCGTCCTTGATCGTCACCGCGCCAAACAGGGCAGCCGACAGCCCGAACACCACCGCCGATTCCACCTGCTGCGCGATGATATTGGGATTGACGGCGATGCCGCAATCGACCGCGCACACCACCCGGTGCACGCGAATCTCCGCGCCCTCGACCGACACCTCCGCCACCTGCGCGACGATGGTGCCGAACGACTGGTGCAGCGCCACGCCATGCGCGCGCCCCGCCGGCGCGACGCCGGCCTTGGCCACCGCCGCATCCAGCACCGCCAGATGGCGCGGATGCCGCTTCAGCAAGCCGCGCCGGAACGCCACGCTGTCCTTGCCCGCCGCATGCGCCAGTTCGTCGATAAAGCTCTCTTTGAAAAACGCGTTGTGCGAATGCCCGACCGAACGCCAATACCCCAGCGGCACCGGACTATCGACGATCACATGGCGGACACGCTGGTTGGCGAACTCGTACTGCATATCGAACTCGCCTTCGGCCGTGGTCTTGTCCGGCCCAGCGGCCGGCAAGCCCAGGTTACGCTTGAAGAATTGGTGCGACACCGAACCGCTGGCCGACTTGTTGTCGTAGCCCAGCACATTGCCCGCCGCATCCAGGCTGGCGCTGAAGCGCGCCAGCGCCGCCGGGCGATACACGTCGTGCGTGGTATCGTCCTCGCGCGACCAGATCATCTGCACCGGCAAGCCGCGCGTCTCCTTGGCCAGCGCCACCACCTGCGCCACCATGTCCACGTCCAGCCGCCGTCCGAAGCCGCCGCCCAGCAGGGTCACCACCAGCACCACTTTGTCCGCCGGGACGCCGGCCACCTTCGCCGCCGTCTCCACCGCAAAACCGGGCGACTGCGTCGGCGCCCACAGGTACACAAAGCCGTCCTTGACCTGCGCCGTGCAGTTGACCGGCTCCATCGCCGCATGCGCCAGATAGGGCGCGCGATATTCCGCCGCCAGGGTTTTGGCGACGCCGGCAACCTTGCCCTCCACCGCGTCCATGTCGCCATCCTTGTAGTAGGCATGGCCCGATTCCGCATCCAGCCTGGCCGCGAACTCCGCGTAGATGGCGGCGCTCGACATACTGCCCCGCTCGTCGGTGGACCACTGCACCGGCAAGGCCAGCGCGGCCTGCCTGGCCTGCCACCAGGTCTTGGCCACCACCGCCACGCCGGCGCCGGCGCCGGTCCTGGCCGGCAGCGCGCTGGAAAAGTCGACCACCCGCATCACGCCCGGCATCTTCATCACCGCATCCGCGTTGACGCTGGCGACCGTGCCGCCGATCACCGGCGACATGCGCACCGCCGCATACACCATGCCCTCGGGACGCACGTCGAGGCCGAACACCGCCGTGCCGTTCACCTTGGACGGCGTGTCGCGGCGCGGCTGGGCGCGGCCGATCAGCTTGAAATCCTTGGGCGACTTCAGGCGAATCTCGCCCGGCGACGCGGTGGCGGCGGCAACCGCCAGCGCGCCATAGGCCAGGCGCCGGCCGTCGGCATGGATGACGGCGCCGTCTTCGGTGCGGCAGTCCTGCACGCGCGCATTCCACTGCTTGGCGGCGGCGGCGACCAGCATCGCGCGCGCGGCGGCTCCGGCTTCGCGCATCGGCTGCCACGCATCCTTGACGCTGGAGGAGCCGCCGGTGATGACCAGCCCCAGCTCGCGCGCCACCTTGCCGACGGTCCAGCTGACCACCGCTTTCAGGTCGCCGTTGTCGTCCGGGTGGAACGGCAGGCCATCCTTGAGCATCGCGATATTGCCGTAGATTTTATCGGCCGGCGCCTGCACCAGCCGTACCGCCGACAGCGGCACGTCCATCTCTTCCGCGACCAGCATCGGCAAGGCGGTATGCACGCCCTGCCCCATCTCGCTGCGCGCCATGGCCACACTGACGGTGCCGTCGGGCGCCACGGCGACCCAGCCATTGAGCGCGATCGAAGCGCCCAGCTGCATCGGATGCGAAGCGTGCAGGCGCTGCCTCGGCGGCAGCACTCCCCAGCCCACCACCAGCGCGCCGACCGCGGCCACGCCGCCTAAAATAAAACGCCTGCGGGTTTTTTTTAACGATGGCACTGGGGTGTCCCTTGTTTATGGTTGATGCCAGCGTGTCAGCAAGTCCTGCGCTGCCACCGGCTTGCTGTAGAAGTAGCCCTGCGCCAGACGGCAGCCGTGGCGCAGCAGGAAGGCCGCCTGTTCCTCGGTCTCCACGCCCTCCGCGATCACCGACAGGTTCATGCTCTTGCCCAGCTGGATAATCGCGATGGCGATCGCCTCGTCGTTGACGTCGGTCGAGATGTCCTTGATGAAGGAACGGTCGATCTTCAAGGTCTGCACCGGCAGCTGCTTCAGGTAGGCCAGCGACGAATAGCCGGTGCCGAAATCGTCGATCGCCAGGCCCACGCCGATCGAATGCAGGTCGTTGATGAAGACCATGGCGTCGCCGGTGTTCATGATCACAGACTCCGTCACCTCCAGCTGCAGGCGGTCCGGCGCCAGCCCGGTTTCGTGCAGGATGTCGGCCACCATGTTGACGATGCTGCCGCGCTCGAACTGCTTGGCCGACAGGTTGACCGCCATCTTCGGCACGTGCAGGCCGGCCTCCTGCCAGCGCATCATCTGGCGGCAGGCCTCTTCCAGCACCCACTTGCCCAGCTGGTTGATGAAGCCCGTATCCTCGGCCAGCGGGATGAAGCGGATCGGCGGGATCAGGCCCAGTTCCGGATGGTTCCAGCGCACCAGCGCCTCCACCCCGATCAGGCGGCCGGTATCGATTTCCACCTGCGGCTGATAGTTGAGGAAGATCTCGTCCTTCTCGATCGAGCGGCGCAGGAAGGTCTCCAGCCGCAGGCGCTCGACGCCCTCGCCCGTCATCGACGGCGTGTAGAAGCTGTAGCCGTTGCGGCCGCGCGCCTTGGCCTGGTACATCGCCACGTCGGCATTCCGTATCAGCATGTTCAGGTCGACCGCGTCCTCCGGGAACACGCTGATGCCGACGCTGCAGGTGACGAACAGCTCGTGGCCGGCCACCATGAACGGCTGCTCGAACATCTGCACCAGCTTCTCGGCGACCTGGCTGGCGCCGAACTGGTTCTCGATATTCTCCAGCAGCACGATAAATTCGTCGCCGCCCAGGCGCGCCAGCGTATCGCCCTCGCGCAGGCGCTCGTGCAGGGCCTTGGCGACCTGCTTGAGCAGCTCGTCGCCGATGTGGTGGCCCAGCGTGTCGTTGACGTTCTTGAAGCGATCCAGGTCGATGAACAGCAGCGCCAGCTGCTCGCCGTCGCGCGCGGCGCGCAGCAGGGCGTGCTGCAGGCGGTCGTGGAACAGCAGGCGGTTCGGCAGCGCGGTCAGCGGATCGTGGTGCGCCAGGTGGTCCAGCTTTTCCTGCGATTCCTTGGCCTTGGTGATGTCGCTGAACACGCCGACGTAGTGCGTGGCCTCGCCACGGGTGTCGCGCACCGCGCTCACCGTCAGCCATTCCAGATACAGCTCGCCGTTCTTGCGCCGGTTCCAGATCTCGCCGCGCCAGAAGCCTTTTTCCACCTGCTCCTGCCACATGGCGTCATAGAATTCCGCGTCGTGGCGGCCGGAGCGTGTCAGCGTGTGGTCGTGGCCCAGCGCCTCCTGCTCGGTGTAGCCGGTGATCTGCGTGAAGGCCGGATTGACCGCGACGATGGTGCCTTGGGCGTCGAGCACCACCACGCCGTCGGCGATGTGCTCGATCACGGTGGCGGACAGGCGCAGCTTCTCTTCCGCTTCCTTGCGCGCGGTGATGTCGGCATACACCCAGATGCTGCCCTCGTTGGCGCGCTTGTTGTCCAGCGCGTAGCCGCTGACCATGCACCAGAACAGGCTGCCGTCCTTGCGGCGGTAGTGGCGCTCTTCGTTGAAGTAGTCGCCTTCCGACAGCGACGGATACTGGCGCGCGCCGGCCGATTCGAAATCGAAGGAGTTGGGGAACACGATGGCGGTCGAGGCGCCGGTCATGGCGCCAGGCTCGTAGCCGAACAGCTCCTCGCAGCGGCGGTTGACCGAGACGATCTGGCGGTTACGCACGAACATCACGCCGAACATCACATTGTCCAGGATCGCGCTCTGCTCGGCCAGCAGCGCCTCGATGCGCATCTCGTTGTGCTTGCGCTGGCTGATGTCGGAGATGATGCCGTCCACCCAGGGCGCGTTGCCGTCGCCGTCGTGCGGCTGCGGCTGGCCGTTCTCGGCCACCCAGCGCTCGGTGCCGGCGGCGTCCAGGATGCGGTATTCGACCTCGTAGGGCTGGGCCCCGCGGATCGCCTCGGACACCGCGCGGCGCTGCTTCTTGCGGTCTTCCGGCGCGATCAGGTTGGTCCACGAATGGGTGGTGCTGCGCATGAACTGCGCGGCCGAGTAGCCGGAGATCTCCTCGATGGCGTCGGAGACGAAATCGATCGGGCCGTCGGGACGGAAGCGGAACACCGCGCCCGGCACCTGCGTGACGATGGTGCGGAAGCGCTCCTCGCGCTGGCCGATGTCCTCGAACAGGCGCTTGATCGCCACCCGCATCTGCTCCAACTGGCCGGCCAGGCGGCCCAGCTCGTCGTTGCCGACCAGGTCCAGCCGGGTTTCGAAATCGCCGTGCGACAGGCGGTCGGAGAAGCGCATCAGCTTGCGCAGCGGCTTGATCAGGCGGGAATTGAGGAACAGCACGATCAGCAGCAGCGACACCATCAGCTGCCCGGCCAGCACAAACACATAGGACAGCTGCTTCTCGCGCAGCTCCTGCTGGCTGCGGGCGTCGTCCATCTCGACCGTGATGCGGCCGATGCGCTCGCCGCGCACCAGGATCTCGCGCTCGGCGCGGAACACATTGCCGGTCGCCCGGCGCGGCGAATGCACGCTCATGAACTGGGTGTCGGCCTGGCCGACCACCTCCACCTGCAGCACCGACTGGTCGCGCATCACCGATTCGACCAGCGAATGGGCCGACTCGGCATTCATGTTCCACAGCGATTCCTGCATGCCCAGCGCCAGGATGTCGGCGTTGCGCTGCAGCGAATCCTTCAGCGTGGCGCGCGCCGACTGCTGCTCGTGCACGCCGATCAGCAGATAGCTGCCGATGATGGCAGGGATCACCAGGCCGCCAAACACCACCAGCAACAGCGCACCATAGATCGATAGACCGTACAGGGCGCTGAGCCGGGTACGCATCCGCTGGTAGAGGGTGCCCGTGGTGCTAGTCATGCACCGGTACGTTGTAGTGATAAGTTTGCATCATCTGTTTAAAATTGGTTAGTCGCGCAAACTTTAAGCTTACTAACTGGAATTATGCACGGAAATGCATCGAAAAGTCATGGGCCAAGCAAAAAACCCACAGGCAGGCTATCATCGCGGCTCAATTCAACAGAGGGCCTTGCCATGACCACTTTCTCCATGTATTCCGCCTCCATTCCCGTGTTCAAGCAAATTCTGAACAGCCTGCTGGTCATCCTCGACAAGGCTGAAACCCACGCCGCCGAGAAAAAGATCGAGCCTAACGCGCTGCTGCAGTTCCGCCTGTTCCCGGACATGCTGCCATTCACCCGCCAGATCCAGATCGCCTGCGACTTCTCGAAAGGCGCCGCAGCCCGCCTGGGCGGCCTGGAAGTGCCGTCGTACGAAGACACCGAAACCAGCTTCGCCGAACTGAAAGAGCGCATCGTCAAGACCCTGGCCTACATCGACAGCGTGCCGGCCAGCGCCATCGAAGGCAGCGAGACCCGCGAAATCACCACCGGCAGCGGCGAGAAGACCAAGCACTTCACCGGCCAGAGCTATCTGTTCCACTACGCGCTGCCGCACTTCTTCTTCCACGCCACCACGGCTTACGACATCCTGCGCCACAACGGCCTGGACATCGGCAAGAAGAACTTCATCGGCACTTATTAATACCCACCCCGGGCCACACCGGGGTCAGACCCCGTACGGGGTCTGACCCCATGCTTGCGGGGTTTACGTATTCCGGCGCGGGTAGCCCTGCGCCAGGATGCGCTGCCACACCAGCTCCTTCTGCTCGGCGTTCATCGACACCCAGTGCGCCACCTCGACCACCGACCTGCCGCAACCGCGGCAGATCTCGTCGAAGGTGGTCGAGCACACCGCCACGCAGGGCGTATCCGGCCGTACCGGCAGGTCGGCCATCATTTCACCTGCATCAGCTTGTCCCAGCCGTCATGGCCCAGGGCGCGCAGCGTCTCGATGTTCTTCTCGAAGATGTCGCCCGCTTCCGGGAAAGCCTCGACCGCGCGTTCCACGCTGTCCTCGCGCAGCAGGTGCAGCGTCGGGTACGGCGCGCGGTTGGTGTAATTCTCGATATCGTTCTTGTGGGTGTCGGCGAATTGGTAGTCCGGATGGAAGCTGGCCACCTGCAGGATGCCGTCCAGCTCCAGGTCTTCCAGCGCGGCGTCGGCCACGTCCAGGAACTCGTTGTAGTCTTCGAAGTCGGCCAGCACGTTCGGGTGGATGATCATGGTCGTGTCGACCTTTTCCGGCGAAGTCTCGGCCAGGTGTTCCAGCTCGTCTATCAGCGTTGCCAGCAATTCTTCCGGCGTGGCGGCCTCGCAGACCACGTAGCGGATCTGCTTTTTCACATGCACGGCCTTGGCAAACGGACACAGGTTCAGGCCGATCACGGCCTTCTCCATCCAGTTGACGGTCTCGGCGATGACGGCGTCGTGATCGATGGCGGGCTTACTCATAGTTCAATTCCTTGGTGACTGCTCAAAAGCAGAATTGTACGCACTCTTGGCGCGAACTCATACTTCAGCCATTTTGCAGCGATCTCCGGCTTATTTACATAGAATTATTGCTTAAAAGAATTAGTCATCGACCTGACATATTTCTTGACTCGCAAACCCGACCTTCGTACACTCCACGTTTATTCATAGTCCGCTCGATGTTGTTCGTCGATAACAATGGAAAACTATGCAAGCACGTATTTCTAAATCCGCCGCCTTGGCGACCCTGCTGGCCCTGATGGCGCCGACGATCAGCCAGGCCTACGATGAAGCCCCGGGCCTGCCGCCGGCGGCGTCCCTGCCGCTGTCCGCCCTGCCCAACGCCCTTCCCAAGTCGTCCGCTCCCCTCGATGTCTCCTCCCTGAAAGCCAACAAGCCGGCCAAAGCAGCCGAGGATGATGCTTTCCGCGAAAAAGACGTCTGGGGCCGCATCCGCAGCGGCTACGCCATTCCGGACATCAGCAACGAGCTGGTGGCCAAGCACGTCAACTGGTATGCCGCCCGTCCCGACTACATCGGTCGCACCACGGCGCGCGCCTCGCGCTACCTGTTCCACGTCGTCACCGAGCTGGAAAAGCGCGGCATGCCGACCGAACTGGCGCTGCTGCCCTTCATCGAATCCGCGTTCAACCCGCAAGCCCTGTCCAGCGCCAACGCCGCCGGCATGTGGCAGTTCGTGCCGGGCACCGGCCGCGACTACAACCTCAAGCAGGACGCCTTCAAGGACGAGCGCCGCGGCGTGTTGGCCTCGACCGACGCCGCACTGAGCTACCTGCAGCGGCTGTACGACATGTTCGGCGACTGGCAACTGGCGCTGGCCGCCTACAACTGGGGCGAAGGCTCGGTGCAGAAGGCCATCAAGCGCAACCAGGCCGCCGGCAAGCCGACCGACTTCGAAAGCCTGGCCGAGCTGATGCCGGCCGAAACCCGCAACTACGTGCCCAAGCTGCAGGCGGTGAAGAACATCATCGCCAATCCGGCCCAGTACGGCCTGAACCTGCCGGCCATCGACAACACGCCCTACTTCACCGCCGTCGACAAGACCAGCGACATCGACCTGACCATCGCCGCCCACCTGGCCGAGCTGTCGGTCGACGAGTTCAAGGCGCTGAACCCGCAGTTCAAGCGTCCGGTCATCACCGGCGACGAGCAGACCAAGATCCTGCTGCCCAAGGAAAACGCCGACAAGTTCCACCTTAACCTGGCGCAATGGGGCAAGGACCTGTCGACCTGGACCACGCACAAGATCACCACCGCCCGCGAAAGCATCGGCACGCTGGCCTCGCGCTTCCACACCACGCCGGAAGTGATACGCCAGGCCAACAACATCCCGCAGAAAAGCCTGTTGAAAGCCGGCTCCACCATCCTGGTGCCGAAGATTTCGACCTCGGCCAGCGTCGACATCTCGCCTGAAGTGGAACGCAACGCCACCGTCGCCTTCGAAGCCGAGCGCGAGCGCACCACCAGCAAGGCCGGCTACAAACTGGCCAAGGGCGGCAAGACCGCCAAGTCCAGCCCGGTGGCGCTGGTCAAGGCGCGCGTCTCGCGTGACGCCGTCAAGGGCAAACACCACAAAAACCGCGATTAAGCGAGGCCCGGCCCCGGTTTGAGCGCATGCCGCCGGGGCTGCGGCTGCGATCAAAGGTTGCAGTCGCGGCCTACTCGCCCTACAATCTTGGTCTTGCAGCGGCCGGCAACGCGCCTCTCACACACACACAACCCCACTGACGTCGCCAGCCAGCCCACCAGGGCAAGCCACGGCGCGCAGTTGCAATCGGAGTCACTATGGCGTTCTTGCAAGGCAAAAAAATCCTCATCACTGGTTTGCTGTCGAACCGTTCCATCGCTTACGGTATCGCCAAGGCCTGCCATCGCGAAGGCGCCGAACTGGCGTTCACCTACGTCGGCGAACGCTTCAAGGACCGCATCACCGAATTCGCCGCCGAATTCGACAGCAAGCTGGTCTACGACTGCGACGTCGGCAGCGACGAGCAGATCGCCGCCCTGTTCGCCGACCTGGGCCAGAGCTGGTCGCAGCTGGACGGCCTGGTGCACGCGATCGGCTTCGCGCCGCGCGAAGCGATCGCCGGCGAGTTCCTGGACGGCCTGACCCGCGAGAACTTCCGCATCGCCCACGACATCTCGGCCTACAGCTTCCCGGCCATGGCCAAGGCCGCGCTGCCGCTGCTGAAGGAAGGCTCGTCGCTGCTGACCTTGTCGTACCTGGGTGCGGTGCGCGCCATCCCTTACTACAACACCATGGGCCTGGCCAAGGCATCGCTGGAAGCGTCGGTACGCTACCTGGCGGAAAACCTGGGCAAGCTGGGCATCCGCGCCAACGGCATCTCGGCCGGCCCGATCAAGACCCTGGCCGCGTCCGGCATCAAGGACTTCGGCAAGCTGCTGGGCTTTGCCTCGTCGCACGCGCCGCTGCGCCGCAACGTCACCATCGAAGAAGTGGGCAACACCGCCGCCTTCATGCTGTCCGACCTGGCATCCGGCATCACCGGCGAGATCACCTACGTCGACGGCGGCTTCTCGCACGTCATGGGCCTGAACGCGGAAGACTACACCTAAGCCGCGTCCCACTACCCCCAAGCAAAACGCCCTGCATGCAGGGCGTTTTTCATTCGGGGGTCCAAATGTCAAACTTGACCCCCGTGATTTTCAGCTGCGGCGGCGACGCAGCCAGGCGGCCATGCCCAGCAGGCCGGCGCCCAGCATCAGCGCCGACGATGGCTCCGGTACCGCAGCCGTTACGCTGACATTGTCCAGGCCGATGTACCACACGGCCTGGCCGCCGGCGAACGAGACGTCGGTGGTCGCGCTGCTGGCCACGAAGGACATCGTCACATGGTCCCAGGAGCTGGGCAGGTTGGAGGTCGAGGTCCAGACCTGCTGGCCCACCACATTGCCGGCCGTGACGAACAGGCTGTCGTTGCTGCCGAAGTTGTAGTTGCTCGAATTGCCGATGTCGAAGCTCAGCGTATAGGACGCGCCCGCCGTGGTGGCGATGGTCTGCTTGACGCCGCCGCCGGTGGCGCTCTGGTCGTGCCAGCCGGTCAGGTCGAGGAAGTTATTGCCCTGCGACGCGTTGATCGAATACGGATTGCCCAGGCCGATCCAGGCGATGTCATTGCCGCCGATGACGGTCCAGCCAGCCAACGTAGCGCCGTCGCCGCTCAGCAGCTGCTGCGCCCCAGGATCGCTGTGGTTGACGACGATGGCGCCGGCTTCAAAGCTGCCGTTGGTGATCAGCTCGGCCGCACCAGCGTGCGCGGTCAGCGCCAGCGCAGCGGCCAGCAAGGTCGATTTCAGTTTCATGATTTTCCCCTGAGATGATTGGTTACGTTGCGGCCCGCAACTGCCAGGCGACTTCCAACCTGAACAGTATAAATTGCAATTTACACATCATCAAGTGTTGCATGCGAATTGTGCAGCCGCACGCACACTGTCATTTTGCAAGCCGGGCGCGACTAATTCGACCAGTCATACACACTCACGGCAAATCCTTCAGGCCGGCGGCGATCTTGTCGCAATCGGCCATCGCCGGCGCTTCTTGCATGGACAGGCCCAGCTTGCCCGTATGCCAGGCTTGCATCGCCTTTTGCTCCTCGTCCACCAGCCTGCTCATGACGGCCGCATCGGCGCGGCTGGTGCGCGCCAGCATCAGCGTGGCGCCCTGGTTCAGGCCCGCCTGACGCGCGCCGCTCCAGGCCTGCAAGGCATCCTGATAGGTCTTGGCGTGTTCGGTGTAGCGGCTGGCGCACATGCCGGTGACCAGCTTCAGGGCGTCCCGCCGTATCATCTGCCGCAAGGCGCCCTGCTCGGCGGCACTGAGCGGCGCTGACGGCGTTTCCGGCGCGGCGGCGGCCGGCTCGACGGCCACACGGTTGGCGGGCGGATCGGCGATCACCTCGTCGACCTTGGCCAGGAAAGCCTGCACGCCCGCCGGCCGGCCACTCACATCGCCCAGCAGCTTGCCCTTGTTGAACACATACTGCATCGGCACGCCATACACCGGCATCAGCTTGCCGAAATCGGGGATCTGGCGCCACGGCGACCACTGCACGCGCACGTAGGCCAGCGCCGGCCGGTGTGGCGCGGCGGCGGCCTGGTCGAAAATCTTGTCGGCGCCCTTGCAGTAGCCGCAGCCCGGATCGGGCGAGGTCAGCTGCACCACCACATACTCATGGCCGGCGACGTACGCCGCCAGTTGATCCGGCTTCAACTCCTCCACCGGCGCCGCCGCAGCCTGCGCCGCCGCGCACATGAGCGCCATCCATCCCCATCGAATTTGCATCATCCGCTCCACTCAAATACACAAAGTTATCACGAAAGTAACTGCGGCACTGCACAATAGACTGGGATTGACCTATACAGACCAGGGTAACTGCTGTATAGTGTCGCCTGTGCGCTGCAGTGAGCGCGCTGCAACAAGAGCAGCGCCGATTGATCAGCCAGGTATTACTAGCAGCTTCGCAAGCCTTAGCGCATCACCCTGATGTCGCTATTAAAGCCCTCCCGCCTTTGGTGTCGCACCTGACACCGTCCCGGCGCAAAGCTTTTGTGCCGAAATTTCTTTCGATTTTGATTGAGTCATTTCGTTTTGGTAGGCGTAGCTATTTCGCGTTCGGCTTTTGCACGAACGCCGGTTTTTTACGAAAGAACAGCATGACATTTGAAGCACTTGGTCTCAACACGTCCCTCATTAAAGCCCTGACCGACGCCGGCTACACCGCGCCGACTCCAGTACAGCAGCAGGCTATCCCTGCCGCTATCGCAGGCAAGGACTTGTTGGTTTCCTCGCAAACCGGTTCCGGCAAGACTGCAGCGTTCATGCTGCCGTCGCTGCACCGTTTGTCCGAGATCGACCCGGCAGCTGCCGGCAAGACTCCGAATCAAGAAATGCAAGCCGCCCGTGCCCGTGGCGAGCGCCCACGTTTTAAAGCTGCACAGCCAAAAATGCTGGTGTTGACCCCAACCCGCGAACTGGCCCTGCAAGTCACCTCCAATACCGACAAGTACAGCGTCAACCTGCGTCGTCTGAAAGCCGTGTCGATCCTGGGCGGTATGCCTTACCCAAAACAGATGCAACTGCTGGCCAAGAATCCTGAGATTCTGGTGGCAACCCCAGGCCGTCTGATCGACCACATGGAATCGGGCAAGATCGACTTCTCGCAACTGGAAATCCTGGTGCTGGACGAAGCCGACCGTATGCTGGACATGGGCTTCATCGACGACATCGAAAAAATCGTCGAAGCGACTCCATCGACCCGCCAGACCATGCTGTTCTCGGCCACGCTGGACGGCGTCGTCGGCAACATGGCGCGCCGCATCACCAAGGATCCGCAAGTGATCCAGATCCTGAGCGCCGCCAACAAGCACGAAAACATCACCCAGCGCGTTCACTTCGTCGACGACCTGTCGCACAAGAATCGCCTGCTGGACCACCTGCTGCGCGACGACTCGCTGGACCAGGCCGTGGTCTTCACCGCCACCAAGCGTGACGCCGACACCATCGCCGACCGTCTGAACATCGCCGGTTTCTCGGCCGCCGCACTGCATGGCGACATGCACCAGGGCGCCCGTAACCGCACACTGGACAGCCTGCGCCGCGGCCAGGTCAAGATCCTGATCGCCACCGACGTTGCCGCTCGCGGTATCGACGTGCCGACCATCACCCACGTGTTCAACTACGACCTGCCGAAGTTCCCGGAAGACTACGTCCACCGCATCGGCCGTACCGGCCGTGCTGGCCGCAATGGCCTGGCGATCTCGCTGGTGAACCACGCTGAAGGCATGAACGTCAAGCGTATCGAACGCTTCACCAAGCAGCTGATTCCGGTCAACGTCATCGAAGGCTACGAGCCTAAGAAGACTGCTTCGGCAGCCCGTTCGTCCCCGCGTCCAGGCGGCTGGAAACCAGGCGACAACCGTGGCGGCGCCAAGCCATCCGGCCAGCGCACCTTCAGCAAGCCAGGTGCACCGCGCAAAGAAGGCAGCACCACCGGCGGCGGCTACAAGGGCAGCAACCCACGCAGCACCGACGGCGCACGCCGCAGCTACGGCGACCGTTAATCGGTAGTCCGCTGAATTAAAAAGCCCCCGTTGGCCTGATCGCGATCAGTGCCAACGGGGGCTTTTTGCATTGGGCTTATCGCTGGCGCTGTGCCAGTTCGGCGACGACTTGTTCAAGCTTCGTCGTTCCCGCCCATTCGACCACGTTCGGATCGCTCTTGATGTCGATATGCGGGCCATTGAGGCCACAGGTCATTTCGGTGAAGCCAGCCAGGGCAGCCCTTGAGAAATCGGCGTCCGCCAGCGCGTTGGGCCACTCTGCTTCCGGCAGGACCGCCACCTCGACAGGCTTGCGGAGCGCGGCTGAAATAATGGCGGCGACATCACTTGGGGCGTAGTCCTGCGGCCCCGAGAGCGTGACGACGCGGTTCTCCATCCTTTCTTCCTGCAGCAACGCTGCTGCGGCGCCGCCGACATCGACAGTCGCCACCATCGGGATGGCGCGCTGTGATGGCGCCAGGAACGTCGGCAGCGTGCCGCTGCGCATCGCATACCCGACCAGCGGCGCCCAGTTCTCCATGAAATAAGCCGCGCGCAGGAAGGTAGTGGGTACGCCGGTTTCGCCCAGGCGCTGTTCGAACATGCGGTTCATCCCTATCCATCCGGTTCCGCTTTCACGGTCGGCGCCCACCGAGGACAGCGCCACCAGTCTTGGCACATCCGCCGCCAGCGCAGCGCGCGCCGTGATATCGGCAATCAACCCTGCCCTCTCGAACAGGTCTTCGCGGTGGTAGTGCTGCGGACTGACGACATAGGCACCCTGGACCTGACTGAGCGCCTTGGTCATCGAGGCCAGGTCGGTCAGGTCGGCCACGGCAACTTCTGCGCCGCGTTCGGCCCATGGCCGGCCTTGGGCCGGATCGCGCACCACAACGCGCACCGGCTGGCCGGAGCACAACAGCGCATCGGCGGCGGCGGCGCCGGTACGGCCGGTCACGCCGAACACAAGGTAAGGAAGGGGGAAGGAAGCAGTCATACGGAAATCTCCTATTCAGATGAACCCGAATGGTGCATGATGGCTCGACATTCACCAATGACATGGAAGTCATAGCCAATATGCACCAAGTGGATTTATCGACGCTCGACCTCAACCTGTTAAAACTGTTCGAAGCGCTGGTTCGGGAGCGTAGCGTCACCCAGGCGGGCCTGCGCCTGGGACTGAGCCAACCGGCCGCCAGCCGCGCGCTGGCGCGGCTGCGCACGATGCTGGGTGACCGCCTGGTGGTGCGCGGCAAGCTCGGCCTGGAACTGACGCCGCGCGGCGAAGCGCTGGCAGGTCCCGTGACCAAGTTGCTGGACGATGCCAGGGGCATCATCTCGCCTGCCGTCTTCGATCCCGCCTCGGCAACGGGACGCATCACGATCGCCGCTCACGATCATTTGAGCCTGATGGTCCTTGCTGGGTTGATGGCCCGCTTCGAACGCCACGCGCCCGCGCTCAGTCTGCACATCGCCCAGCCTGTCGGGGACAACGTGCGGCTGATCGAGCAAGGGGGCGCAGATCTGGCATTGGGCATATTCAAGGCGCTGCCCGGCAGTTTCCATCGGCGCGGCCTATACGCCGATAATCTGGTGTGCGTGGCGCGCTCCGATCATCCCGGTCTGGCGGACGGACTCAGTCTGAAGCGTTATGTGGGCCTACGTCACATTGCCGTGACCATTTCCGGCGTGGGCGAGAGCGCGGTCGACGTGGCGCTGTCGGCACTGGGGCTCACCCGCCACGTCGCGCTGCGGGTTCCCCACTTTCTTGCGGGTGCGATGCTGGTGGCGGACAGCGACATGATACTCACGCTGCCTGGCCGTCTGGCGCGCCTGCTGGCGAAAACGCTGCCGCTAGCGCTGCTGGATCTGCCGCTACAAGTGGAGCCCCTGTCGCCAGCCATGATCTGGCACGAACGCTTCCACCGCGACCCTGCCCATGTCTGGGTCAGGCAACAGCTGGTCGACGTCGTCGCGTCGTTCAACACGGTCGCGTAACTGCACGCTCCCTACTTCCTGGCCGTGATCCGCAAGATCCGGCGGAAGGTGGGGCATTCCATGTGGCTGGCGGCCTTGCACACGGCCGCATGCCGCAGGCCGTCGCGCATGGTGGTGAGTTTCTTGATGGTGCGGTCCAGCTCGTCCGCCTTGGCGGTCAGCAGGTGGCGGTCGATGCGCAGGTCGCCGTCGGCGCCGAACATGCCAGCGATCTCGTCGAGCGTAAAGCCGGAGGCGCGCCCCAGCGCGATCAGCGCCAGGCGCTCCACCACGCCCGCGTCGAACAGGCGGCGCAAGCCGCGCCTGCCGATCGGGGCGATCAATCCCTTTTCCTCGTAAAATCGCAGCGTGGATGCCGGCATGCCCGATATCCGCGCCACTTCGGCTATGTCCAGACTCGCCATCGCTTGACCTCAAGTTGACTTGAAGTGGCACAGTAGCACTTTCACTTTTTGAAAACAAGCGAGAGGACAGATCATGGATGCATCACTATGGAACGGCGTGGCCGGTAACACCTGGGTCGCCGCGCAGGACATGCTCGACCGGATGTACCAGCCCATCGAGGACTTGATCGTCGATGCGATCCCCGCCGAAGCGCGCCGGGTACTGGACGTCGGCTGCGGCACCGGCAGCATCGTCCACGCCATCGCGCGCCGGCTCGGCCCGGACGGCCACTGCACCGGCATCGACGTCTCCGCGCCGATGCTGGCCGCCGCCGCAGCCAGGGGCCAGCAAGCCAACATCAGCTACATCCTCGACGACGCGCAACAGCACGTCTTCGATTCCGCCACCTTCGACGCCATCGTCTCCCGCTTCGGCCTGATGTTCTTCGACGATCCCGTGGCCGCCTTCGGCAACCTGCGGCAGGCGGCGCGCGATCAAGCCACCTTGCACGCCATCGTCTGGCGCAGTCCCGAGGAAAATCCCTTCATGACCGCCGCCGAACGCAGCGCGGCCCACCTGCTGCCCAACCTGCCACGCCGCCAATCCGACGAGCCCGGCCAGTTCGGCCTGGCCAACCGGCAGCGCCTGCACGGCATCCTCGAACAAAGCGGCTGGCGCGATATCGACATCCAGCCGCTGGACGTGGTGTGCAGCTTCCCCGAAAACCGGCTATACCAATACCTGACCCAGCTCGGTCCGGTCGGCCGCGCGCTGCAAACGGCGGACGAGCACACCCGCCAGCAAGTGGCGCAAGCCGTGCGCGCCGGTTTCGAGCCTTACGTGCATGGCGACCAGGTCCGTTTCACTGCGGCGCTGTGGAGCGTCAGCGCCAGCGCGGGCTGAGCACCACCTACGGCGGCACGCCGTGAGCGCGGACCGTCATTTCGGACCGCACGACATGCGGCGTTTTCCCAGTCCATCCCTGGAATGCCCTGGCAAAGGAATTGGCGTCCTCAAATCCCAGCAAGAAGGAAATCTCCGCGCTCGACATCGCCGTGTTGCGCAGGTAGTGATGTGCCAGCGAATCGCGCAAGGTGTCCAGCGTCTGCTGGAACGTCGTGCCCTCGTCTTGCAGCCTGCGTTGCAGCGTCCGGCTGCTGACCGCGAGTTTCCGGCACACCGCCTGCATGGAAACCTCGCCCGCCGGCAGGGCCTCAAGCAACGTGCCGCGCACCCGCTCGACCATGCCGGCCGTCCGCTCCAGATCGGCAAGCCGCTGACGCAACGACGGCTCGAAGAACAGCCACATCTTGTGGTTCTCGGTCAGGAAAGGACGCTCCATATCCTCGGCGGCAAACACCAGCGTCGCCAACGGCGCGTCGGTCACGGCAACGCCAAAGTAAGACTGGTAGCGCGCTCCATCCGTGTCGACGCCCGGCATGGCCGGCCAGCCTACCCGCAACGGTCGCACATGGCTGCGTGTCGCCAACCGCGCCAGTTGCACAAAGAACACCAGCTTGAACGCCAGGAACACACTGGGTGCCGGCATGGCGCGGTCCAGGAAATCGATGGAGACGGTGGCATGCAGCGCCGTGCGCTCGATCCGGATTGCCATCGGCGCGATCAGCTTCACATACTTGGCCAGCCGCCCAAGCGCGCTGCCCAGGTTGGCGCTGCACAGCGCGGCGAACAACTCCGGGTCGAACCAGTCGGAAGACATCACCTGGGCGATACGCAGGGGTGCCGGCAAGTCAGGATCCAACGACACAGCCTCCGCCTCGATAGCCGTCCACAGCTTGAAGAAATCTACCGAATCCAGCCGAACATTCTGGCGTGCGAACAAGTCTCCCGGCAACTGCGCGCGGCTCAACACCGGCAAGGTCGCCAGGCCGGCATCCTGCATCAGCAAGCGCCAGCCCGGCCATACCGCATAGTCCAACATCGCGCCGCGCCGGCCCGGCGGAGCAGCATTGTTTTTGATATCCATCGCCCCAGTCTATTACGCCGATCGCGCCACAGCAATAGCGGATCGCGCCAACCCGCGCCCCCTCATCTTGGCGCGTTTCGCAGTCAGGTTGGCGCCTTCCGCGAGTGACTATCCAACGCCACGCAGGCACAGTACAACCCATGCCACTTTTTGGGAAAACCATCGAAATGAATAAGACAATCTTAATCACGGGCGCATCGTCGGGTTTCGGACTGATGCTTGCTCATCACCTTCACCAGCAAGGCCACAAGGTAATCGGCACCAGCCGCGAACCAGAAAAGCACGCGGGCCAACTGCCGTTCAAATTGCTGCGACTGGATATCGATGACGAGCTATCCATCCAATCATTTGCCACGACCTTGTTTCAACACGTCAAACAGCTGGATGTTCTGGTCAACAACGCGGGCTATATGGTCACCGGTCTGGCGGAAGAAACGCCGCTCGAACTGGGCCGGCATCAGTTTGAAACCAACTTCTGGGGCACGGTGAAGGTCACGAACGCCCTGCTGCCCTACTTCCGGGCGCAAAAACAAGGGAAAATCATCACCGTCAGTTCCATCGTCGGCCTGATCGGACCGCCTAACCTGTCCTTCTACACCGCGTCCAAGCACGCGGTCCAAGGCTACTTCAAGTCACTGCGATTCGAGCTGAACCAGTTCAACATCAAGGTCAGCATGGTGGAGCCGGTTTGGTTCAAGACCAATCTTGGCCACAATGCTGTCTCCGCGGGCAAAGGCGGCATCGCCGACTACGACAGTTACCGCAGGCAGGCCAACGCCGCCACCCAAAAAGGTCTGGACGAAGCGCAGGCTCCCGACGCGGTGGTCCACACCATCACCCGGCTGATCGGCGCCAAGGAGCCCAGGTTCAGCAATCCAGTGGGGAAAATGACCGGCATGATACTTTTCCTGCAAAGCTATGCACCCAAGATGTTCGAAGGCTCGATCCTGAAAAGCGTGGCGACGGCATGAAGTACTACCTGTGCAAATTTATTCCACCGCGCGCGAACTTCCTGACGACGATGTCCGCCGATGAACAGCAATGGATGAAGCAACACGGCGCCTACTTGAACCAGCTTCTGGCCCAGGGCGTCATCGTGGCCCACGGCCCCGTGCTGGATCCGTCGGGCGCCTATGGCGTGGCGCTATATCAGATCGCCGACGAAGATGATATCGCCGCGCTGACAGCGACAGATCCCATCGTAAAGAATGGTGTCGGACACTACGAGCACCATCCGATGCCGCATCTGACATCAAAGTAAGGGGCTGCACTTTTGCGGCGCGCGCCTTTCCTGTATAACATGCCTTCAGGCCTTATCAGGAGTAGCAGTGCGTGCCTTTCCCCATCGTCACCTCGCCGCCGGCATCTGCCTGGCCGCCGCCGTCCACTGATGCGCAGCGGCGCAGACGGCGGCCGCGCTGCTGGACCAGGCCCGCAGCGCGGTCGGCGGCGACGCCTGGCTGGCCGTGCGGACGCAGCACACGGACTTCGTCCGCAGCTACGCCGATCACGACGAGGCCGGCAACAGCGATATCGATTATGCAAGCGGCCGCTACGCGCAGCGCATTCCCTCCTCCGCCATCGCCCGGCTGACGTCGCGCTCCGACGGCAGCAGCTTCTGGCGCCAGCGCCTGGGCCGGCTGGAAAAGCTGGAAGGCGCGGCCGCCGATCCGGCGCAGCACCTGGGCCGCCAGTCCTACGCCTGGTGGTTCGCGCGCGGCAAGGAGCAACAGTTGCAGCTGCTGGCGCCGCGCCACCACAACGGCATCGCCTACGACGTGGTGCACATCGTGCTGGCGGACGGCAGCGCCTTCGACTACTGGATCAACCCGGCCACGCACCGCGTCGAGCGCCGCCAGGAGCTGGTCGACGGCAGGACCCGCACCGTCGACTACCGCGACTTCCGCCGCGTCGGCAACGTCACCCTGCCCTACGAGGAACGCGAGCGCGACGCCGACGACAGCAAGGACCTGGAAGTGCTGCGCATCGCCGCCATCGTGCTGAACCGCCCCGCCGCGCAGATGGATTTCTCGCTGCCGCCGCCGGCAGCCATGCAAGGCTTTACCTCCACGCGGGCGGCGGTGACGGTGCCGTTCGAGCACTGCCACGGCCACATCTGCATCATGCTCAGCCTGAACGGACAAGGGCCGTTCCGCTTCGTGCTCGACACCGGCGCCCGCAACGTCATGAGCGACAAGCTCTACAAGCTGCTGCAACTGCCGGCCGAAGGGCGCGGCACCCTGTCCGGCGTGGGCGAGCATGCCGAGCGCGGCGCGCTGACCACGGTGCGGCAAATCGCCCTCGGCGGCCTGACGCTGGCGCACCAGCCCTTCTTCACCAGCCCCACGCTGGACGAGCTGCCGATCGACGGCGCCATCGGCTACGAATGGCTGTGGAGCACGCCCACCTTGATCGACTACGCCCAGCAGCAGCTGACCTTCTACGACCCGGCCACTTTTGTCTACCAGGGCGCCGGCAGCGCCATCCCCTTCTCCTTCCGCGACAAGACGCCGCAGATCGAAGGCGTGCTGGACGGCCTGCCCGGCCAGTTCACCATCGACACCGGCAGCGACGACACGCTCACCCTCGGCAAGTCCTTCGTCGACCGCTTCGGCCTGATCGACAAATACCAGGCCGGCGGAGAGTTGCGCGTCAGCCGCGGCATCGGCGGCCATGCACGCACGCTGGCCACGCGCGGCAAGCTGTTCGAAATCGGCGGCGTGCGCATCGCCAACCCGGCGCTGGAGCTGTCGCGCCAGCCGCAGGGCGCGCTCGGCGCCGACCTGGCCGGCAACATCAGCAACGGCATCCTGCAACAGTTCAGCGTGCTGTTCGACTACCAGCGCGGCAAGGTCTACATGACACCGAATAAAATAGTCGATTGATCATAAAAATTGCAAATCGCCACAATATGCTCAGTCGTGAGCCGTCTACAACGCCATGACACCACCGAATTCAACCACCGAACAGGATATCGCTGCCACCGTACTGCGGGAGCGGTCGCGTCTCGGGAGTTTTATCCGGCGCCGCGTCAGCGATCCCACCGATGCGGACGACATCCTGCAGGATGTCTTCTACGAATTCGTCCAGGCCTACCGCCTGCCGGAGCCGATCGAGCAAGTCAGCGCCTGGCTGTTCCGGGTGGCGCGCAACCGCATCATCGACCGCTTCCGCAAGAAGAAGGAAGTACGGCTCGACGACATGGCCGGCGAGGATGGCGAAGACTGCCGCCTCGACCTGCTGCTGCCGTCGGCCGACGGCAGTCCGGAAGACGCCTACGCGCGCTCCGTGCTGCTGGAGGAACTGCAAACGGCGCTGGAAGAATTGCCGGCCAACCAGCGCGAAGTGTTCATCGCGCACGAACTGGACGGCGCCAGCTTCAAAGAAATGGCCGCGCAAAGCGGCTTGTCCATCAACACCCTGTTGGCCCGCAAGCGCTACGCCGTCCTGTATCTGCGCACGCGCTTGCAAACCCTGTACGACAACGAATGAAATGAAAGAAAGGAGTGACTGAAATGAAAAGGAAACTGCTGTTCCTGCCGCTGATCCTCGTGGGGGTGGCCGCGCTGGCCTGGGTGGTGATGATGTTATGGAACTGGGTCATGCCCGGCGTGTTCGCCGGCAGCCTGCAACTCGACTACTGGCGCGCGCTCGGCCTGCTGGTACTATGCCGCATCCTGTTCGGCGGCTTCCGCGGACGCCACGGCGGCCACGGCCACTACGGCCGCGAACGCTGGCAGCGCTGGCAGGCGATGACGCCCGAAGAGCGCGCCCAATTCCACAAAGACCGCGGCGCCTACTGCCGCCCCAACAAAGAATCAATCCATGACTAAACCCGCACCGGCTAAACCCGTAGCTACGCCGTTCACCGGCTATCAGAAAACCGTGGTGGCGATGCTGGCCTTCCTGCAGTTCGCCGTCATCCTCGATTTCATGCTGATGTCGCCGCTCGGCGCGGTGATCATGCCGGCCCTGAACATCAGCCCCCGGCAGTTCGGCCTGGTGGTGTCGGCCTATGCCTTCAGCGCCGGCGCGTCCGGCCTGCTGACGGCCGGTTTCGCCGACCGCTTCGACCGCAAGAAGCTGCTGCTGTTCTTCTACAGCGGCTTCATCCTCGGCACCCTGTGGTGCGGCCTGGCGCAAAGCTATGAATCGCTGCTGGCCGCGCGCATCGTCACCGGCCTGTTCGGCGGCGTGATCGGCTCCATCGTGCTGGCCATCGCCAGCGACCTGTTCCTGCCGCAACAGCGCGGCCGCGTCATGGGCTTCATCCAGACCGCGTTTGCCGCCAGCCAGGTGCTGGGCATCCCGGCCGGCATCTATCTGTCGAGCCACTGGAACTGGCACATCCCCTTCGTCGCCATGGCCGCCTTCGGCCTGGCCGGCGGCCTGCTGGTGGCGTGGCAGCTGCAACCGGTCAACGCCCACCTCGGCAAGCCGCAGGAGCACAGCGCCTGGATGCACCTGTTCCACACCGTCACCGAGCGGCGCTACCTGCTGGCCTTCGCCACCACCGCGCTGCTGACCACCGGCGGCTTCATGCTGATGCCGTTCAGCAGCGCCTACATCGTCAACAACCTGGGCATCGACCTGTTCCACCTGCCGACGGTCTACCTGGTCACCGGCCTGTGCACCATCTTCATCGGCCCGATGATCGGCAAGCTGGCGGACGCGGTCGGCAAGTTCCGCGTGTTCATGTTCGGCACCACGGTGACCATCACCATGGTGCTGATCTATACCCACCTGGGCCCGACCTCGCTGCCCGTGTTCATCGTCATCAACACCGTGCTGTTCATCGGCATCTTCTCGCGGATGATACCGTTCCAGGCCATGATGGCGGGCGTGCCGGCGCAGACCCAGCGCGGCTCGTTCAACGCCATCAGCGCCTCGATCCAGCAACTGTCGGGCGGGGTGGCGTCGGTGCTGGCCGGCCATATCGTCACCCAGGCCGCGTCCGGCAAGCTGGAACATTTCGATGTGGTGGGTTTCGTCGTGGTCGGCACCTCGCTGATCGGCCTGGCCTTGCTGTGGCGGTTGAACCGCAACACGACGGCGGCGGCCATGCCGCAGGCCGCCGCCATGACAAAATAGCCCCAAATCTTAAAATACCTCAACATAGTTGCCACACAGAACTATTTTGAGCATATAATTGCGCTGAGACATCATCCCAACCAACCTGGAACCATTCGAAAGGGAATCAGCGCATGAACGCAAGGAATATGGACGCAGCCTGCTTACGCGCACTGCGCCGTCGCGGCCACTCGGACGCGAGCATCACCGCCATGAGTCCGGAAGAGGCATTTTGTGAATACTGTGCGTATCACGGCATCATGAACCTGCTGCCGACGACCTTGCAGATGCTGGACCGATTGCGCGGCGAACCGCAGCCGCAATAAAAACCACACCCCGGTCACAGACGGCCCGGTCGATTATTCGGCCGGGCCGTTTCGCATTCAGCACTATGCCGATTTCGATATCAAAGGCCTCGATAACCTCATTGAACGGCTATGACTCCGCCCCGTATAATTTTTTCATAATTACAACGGAGACGCCATGAACGCGCCAAATCCAAACTGGTTCCTGCGCGCGCGGCTAAAGACCCGCCAGCTGCTGCTGCTGATCGCGCTGGACGACGAAGGCACGCTGATGCGCGCCGCCGAAGTGCTGTGCATGACCCAGCCGGCCGCCTCCAAGCAGCTCAAGGAACTCGAGGACATGCTCGGCATCGCGCTGTTCGAACGCCTGCCGCGCGGCATGGAACCCACCATCTACGGCGAAAGCATGATACGCCACGCCCGCATGGCGCTCACCAGCCTGGCGCGCGCGCATGAGGACATCGTCGCGCTCAGGGCCGGCCTGGCCGGCCAGGTCGACGTCGGCAGCATCATGACGCCGGCCATGCGGCTGCTGCCCTGCGCCATCACACGCGTGAAAAAACTGGCGCCGCTGCTGCGCATCGGCGTGCAGGTCGAATCGAGCATGGTGCTGCTCGAACGCCTACAACGCGGCAACTTCGATTTCCTGCTGGCGCGCATGACCGGCCTGTCCGACAACGCCGACCTGCAATACGAGGAACTGGCGGCCGAACCGGTGGTGGTGGTGGCGCGCATCAGCCACCCGCTGGCCGCGCGCGAGCGGCTCTCGCTGCACGAGCTGGCGTCGGCGCCGTGGATCATGCCGCCGCGCGGCAGCATCCTGCGTCAGCGCTTCGACCAGCAGTTCCACAACGCCGGCCTGGAGCCGCCGGGCGACGTGGTCGACACCAGCGAGATCGTGCTGATCACCAGCATGCTGCAAATGAGCGACGCGCTGAACGTGATGTCGGCCGACGTCGCGCTGCGCTACCAGGAACTGGGCCTGCTGACGGTGCTGCCGATCGAACTGGCCTGCCAGATGGACCCCTACGGCATCATCCGCCGGCGCGACCGCCTACTGTCGCCGGGCGCCGAGCTGCTGCTGCAGGCGATACGCCGCCAGGCCTCGACCAGCCTTGCCGTATTCGATATGGCAAACGCATAAAAGGTGAATGGACTGCTATGGCCTCGCGCCCTTAGCATGCCAAAAACACCTATATGGAGACTGCCTTGAAACTCTTATCCTTTGCGCGCCGCCTCGGCGCACTGTTCCTGATCGCGCCGCTGGCCAGCCAGGCCGCCAACCTGCTGGAACTGAATTCGCCCGACCGCCAACTGCGCGTCACCATCGACACCGGCGAGCAGCTGACGCTGGCGATCAGCCACCGCGACACCCAGCTGGTGCTGCCCACCACCATCGGCCTGAAGCTGAGCGGCATCGGCACCCTGGGCGACCATCCGCGCCTGACCAAGCAACAGCGCACCAGCATCGATACCACGGTGCGCCCCGTGGTGGCGCAGAAATCGCGCCAGGTGCGCGACCACTACAACGCCCTGCGGCTGGACTTCGCCGGCGGCTACACGCTGGAGGTGCGCGCCTACGACGAAGGCATTGCCTACCGCTTCCGCACCGAGCTGCCCGGCCAGGTGACGGTGGAGGACGAACTGGCGGGCGTCCATGTGCGGCCGCAGGACACGCTGTACTGGCCGCAGGAAAAGTCCATGCAGTCGCATAACGAGCACTATTACCAGCCGCTGGCCATCGGCGAGGCGGCGGGCAAACTGGTTGGCGTGCCGGCGCTGGTGCGCAGCGGCGGCGCGCATCTGGTGCTGACCGAATCCGGCCTGCGCGACTACCCCGGCATGTACCTGCACGGCGAGGCGGACGGCCTGCGCGCCGTCTTCCCGAAAGTGGCGCTGGCCGACACCGCGCGCGACGACCGCAACGTGCCGGTGACGCAGGAAGCGCCCTACATCGCGCGCACCGCCGGCACCCGCGCCTACCCATGGCGCATCCTGGGCATCGCCGCCGACGCCGGCGGCCTGCTGCTGAACCAGATGCCCTACCTGCTGGCCGATGCCCAGGAGCTGAAGCAAACCGACTGGATCAAGCCGGGCAAGGTGGCGTGGGACTGGTACAACGGCAACCACCTGTACAACGTGCCGTTCAAGGCCGGCATCGACACGCGCACCTATCGCCACTACATCGACTTCGCGGCGGAGAACGGCCTCGAATACATCATCATGGACGAAGGCTGGTATGAGCTGGGCGACCTGCTGGCGGTCAAGCCGGCCATCGACATGCCGACGCTGATGGCGCATGCGAAGGAACGCGGTGTCGGCATCATCCTGTGGGTGTCGTGGAAAACGCTGGATACCCAGATGACGGCGGCCTTAGACCAATTTGCACGCTGGGGCGCGGCCGGCATCAAGGTCGACTTCATGCAGCGCGCCGACCAGTGGATGGTCAACTACTACGAACGCGTGGCGCGTGAAGCGGCGGCGCGCAAGCTGCTGGTGGACTTCCACGGCAGCTTCAAGCCCAGCGGCCTGCAGCGCACCTGGCCGAACGTGCTCACCTTCGAAGGCGTGAAGGGACTGGAAAACGACAAGTGGACCGACAAGCAGACCCCGGAGCACGACGTCACCGTGCCCTTCATCCGCATGTTCGCCGGACCGATGGACTACACCCCCGGCGCCATGAGCAACGCCCACCGCAAGGACTTCGTGGCCAGCTTCGATCGCCCCATGAGCCAGGGCACGCGCGCGCACCAGCTGGCGATGTACGTGATCTATGAAAGCCCTTTGCAGATGCTGGCCGACAGCCCGTCGCAATACCGCGCCAATCCTTCGTCGCTGGCCTTCATCCGCCAGGTGCCGGTGGAGTGGGATGAAAGCCGCGTGCTGCACGCGGACCTGGGCCGCTACGTGGCCATGGCGCGCCGCCACGGCGACACCTGGTACGTGGGCGCCATGACCGGCGCCGACGGCCGCGAACTGGCGCTCGACCTGTCCTTCCTGGGCGAAGGCGGCTACCAGATGAGCAGCATGGAAGACGGCCCGAACGCGGCGATCTTCGCCACCGACGTGCAGGCCGGCAGCGCCAGCGTGACCCGCGCCAGCCGCCTCACCATGCGCCTGGCGCCAGGCGGCGGCTGGGCCGCCACCATCCGCCCAGCCAAGACTGCGCAATAGACACCCCGTCATTCCCGCGCAGGCGGGAATCCATAGGTCGCATGATTGGAGGCGGTGCATGGATTCCCGCTTTCGCGGGAATGACGGAATCTCGGATTCCCATAAGGAGAACAACATGCAGAAAACACTACGCGCGCTGGCCACGACGCTGTTGACGGCCAGCCTCGCGCAAGCCGCGCCGCCAACCTTCACGCCGCGCTGGCAGATCGACG
The DNA here is from genome assembly GCF_036688705.1 of Duganella sp. S19_KUP01_CR8. Classification (NCBI taxonomy): domain Bacteria; kingdom Pseudomonadati; phylum Pseudomonadota; class Betaproteobacteria; order Burkholderiales; family Oxalobacteraceae; genus Duganella; species Duganella sp. S19_KUP01_CR8. The sequence goes on from NZ_JAQQPR010000029.1 coordinate 40,114, forward strand.
GCAACGCGATCCGCTGGCAAGTCGGCGACACCCATCGCGACCAGCTGGAAATGAGCGGCCGCCAGGTATCGGCGGTGATCGACTACGGCAGCCAGGCCGACGGCACGCTGCTGCTGACACGCACCGTGGTGTGGCCGATGCTGCGCACCATCCCGGACGACACGCACGCCAGCCTGATACGCAAGTTCGGCCCCGAGGCCACGCCCGCCATCATGATCGACGGCGTGCAGGCCGCCGCCGAGCGTCTGCAACAGGTGCGCTTCGACGGCCGCCTCGGCCTGCAATCCCAGCTGGCGCCTGGCCTGCTTCTGACCCGCATGCTGACGCCGTCGCCGGACGAGCCGGCGCTGGTGGAGCGGCTGGAGCTGGTCAACAACGGCAAGACCGCGCGCCGCTACAGCTTCGCCGCACTGGACTACAGCGAGACCACGCCCGCCGACCGCGGCACGCACGGCGCCTACGTGATCGCCGTGCAATCGCCGAGGCGCGAAGGTACGCTGGCGCCGGGCGCGCGCGTGCGCGTGGACGTGATCATCAGCGGCCGCCTGGAAAACGAGATGGTGTACGTGGACGGCGACGAAGCCTTGCAGGCACGCGCCCGCAAGGTGGCGCAGTGGCGCGGTGATCTGGTGCTCGAAACGCCGGACCCGGTGCTCGACGCCATGTTCGCCTTCTCCAAAGTGCGCGCCGCCGAAAGCGTGTTCGCCACGCGCGGCGGCCTGCTGCATGGACCGGGCGGCACCCGCTACTACGCCGCCGTCTGGGCCAACGACCAGGCGGAATACGTCAATCCCTTCTTCCCCTACCTGGGCGACCGCGCCGCCGTGCAGAGCGCGCTCACCAGCTTCGGCCTGTTCGCGCGCTACATGAATCCGGACTACAAGCCGCTGCCCTCCTCCATCATCGCCGAGGGTCGCGGCTACTGGAACGGCGCCGGCGACCGTGGCGACTGCGCCATGATTTCCTACGGCGCCAGCCAGTTCGCGCTGGCGCAGGGCGACGCCGGCGCCGCGCGCCAGCTGCTGCCGTTGATCGACTGGTGCCTGGAATTCACCCGCCGCCAGCGCGACGCCGAAGGCATCGTCCATTCCGACAGCGACGAACTGGAAGGCCGCTTCCCGGCCGGCAAAGCCAACCTGTCGACCAACGTGCTGGCCTACGGTGGCCTGACCGGCGCCGCGCGCTTGAACGCGGCGCTGGGCGACCAGCCGCGCGCAGCCGCGCTCCAGCAGGAGGCGCAGAAGCAGCGCGCAGCCATCGAACACTACTTCGGCGCCAGCATGGGCGGTTACGACACCTACCGCTACTACGCCGGCAACGACAAGCTGCGCGCGTGGATCGCGCTGCCGCTGGCGTTCGGCATCACGGAGCGCCAGCGCGGCACCATCGACGCGCTGTTGTCGCCGCAGCTGTGGTCTGAAAACGGCGTGCTGACCGAAGCCGGCGACAAGACCTTCTGGGACCGCGCCACGCTGTACACGCTGCGCGGCCTGCTGAAGGCGGGTGAACTGGAACGCAGCATGCCCTACCTGCGCTACTACTCCGGCCGCCGCCTGCTGGGCGAGCACGTGCCGTATGCGGTGGAGGCCTGGCCGGAAGGCCAGCAACGCCACCTGTCGGCGGAAAGCGGCCTGTATGCGCGCGTGATGACGGAAGGCCTGTTCGGCATCGAGCCTACCGGTTTGCGCAGCTTCAGTTTCGCGCCGCGCCTGCCCAAGGGTTGGCCGCGCATGGCCTTGCGGCGCATACGCGCGTTCGGCGCCGGCGACCAGGGCGAAGGTCTCGACCTGGTCACCACGCGCCTGCGGCCAGGCCAGCAAACGCAGCGCGTGCTGGTGCGTTTGAACGGCAAGACCGTGCTGGATATAGCCTGGGACGGCAAGGCGCCGTTGCAGGTGACGCTGCCCGATTCGCTCCCCAATTGATGCATATCGTTTTCAGCAATGGTAGTGGTTAAACATTCATTAGATTGCAATCCCCGCCTTGCCTAGTATGTCTCCATCGGCTGCCTGCGGCAGCCGATCATCATAATAACGATCAGGAGACATCATGAAGAAAACCACCCACCGTGCCCGGATGACACTCGTCGCCCACGCTCTCGCATTGGCATTCGGCGGCGCCCTTTTATCAGGCGGATTGGTCGCACCAGCCTACGCACAATCGAACGCCACCGGCACCATCTTCGGCCAGATAGCCAATGCCAAGGGCGCCAGCGTGGTGCTGGAGAACACGGCCACCGGCGCGCGCCGCACCGTCTATCCCGACGCCAGCGGACGCTATCAGGCCACCTCCATGCAGCCCGGAATTTACAAGGTCATGCTGATGCGAGGCGACGAGATCGAACGCACGCTGGAAGTGGAAGTCTTGATCGGCCAAGGTGTCGAAGCCTCGTTCGACGCCGTGCAAGCGATCACCGTGTCGAGCCGTCGCCGTAGCATCGACGTCAGCAACACCAACAACGGCGCCGTGTTCACCGCGCGCGAACTGGCGGCGCTGCCGGTGGCGCAAAGCCTGTCGGGCATCATCCAGCTGGCGCCCGGCACCTCGCGCGGCAATCCGCGCATCGGCGGCGATAGCTTCGGCGGCGCCGGCGTGTCGGAGAACTCGTACTACATCAACGGCTTCCCGGTCACCAATGTGTACAAGCAGATCGGCTCGACCACACTACCCTTCTTCGCCATCGCGCAGGCGCAGATCCTGCAAGGCGGCTACGGCGCCGAATTCGGCCGCTCCACCGGCGGCGTGGTCAACATCACCACCAAGAGCGGCACCAACCACTGGGACGCCGGCGCGGTGCTGCAGTACACGCCCAACTGGCTGCGCGCAAAACCGGAGGACACCTACTATCCGCAGACCGGCGCCAACCCGTCCACCGACGGCAAGCTGCTGACCTACCGCGGCGCCAACAACGCCACCGACGTTTTCGGCAGCGTCTATGTCGGCGGGCCGCTGATCAAGGACAAGCTGTTCGTGTTCGCCAACCTGGAACAGGACCGCTTCAGCACCGGCTACATCAGCAAGGACTCCGATTCGACCAACAAGACCAACGGCTGGACCGAGCGCCAGACCCGCACGCCGCGCTACCTGCTCAAGCTGGACTACAACATCAACGACGACCATCGTCTTGAATTCACCCAGATCCACGACGAGAACAAGAAGACCCAGCAGAACTACGGCTTCAGCTACGCCACACTACAGCGCAACAATACGCGCGCCGACGGCGTGACGGGCGACGGCGCCATCACCAACGACTCGATCCTGAAATACACCGGCTACCTGACCGACCGCCTGACCGTGACCGCGCTGGCCGGCCGCTTCAAATCGACCTATCCGCAAAGCGTGGAAGGCTATGTGCCGGGCGTGTACCAGATCAACGCCCCGGTGCGCGCGCAGGTGCCGGGGCTGACCTACAACAATCCGCAGACCATAGGCGGCACCATCCAGGTGGCCAACGCGGAAGACAAGCAATCCACGCTGCGCCTGGACGTCGAGTACAAGCTGGGCGACCACGCGCTGCGCGCCGGCATCGACCGCAACGACGTTTCGTCGATCAACGGTTCCTCGCTGGCCGGTGGCGGCAGCTGGAATTACTTCCGCGCGGCCGATCCGAATTCGACGGTGCCGGGTGGCCGCTCGCCTGCATCCGGCGGCGGCTACGGCGCGCAGGGCTACTATGTGAACGAATACCACCAGAGCGATGCGGCCTCGCCGCAGACCGACCAGAGCGCGCAGTACCTGCAGGATCGCTGGCAGATCACCAACACGCTGCTGCTGGACCTGGGACTGCGCAACGAACAGTTCACCAACAAGAACAGCTTCGGCGTGCCGTATGCCGAGCAGCGCCACATGCTGGCGCCGCGCCTGGGCGCATCATGGGACGTACGCGGCGACAGCAGCATGAAGCTGTTCGCCAACGCCGGCCGCTATCACCTGCAGATTCCGACCAGCGTGGCGTTGCGCCTGGCCGGCAATCCGGTACACATCGACCACTACTTCACCTACACCGGCGTCGATCCCAAGACCGGCGTGCCGACCGGCCTGACCGAAATCAGCCCGCAGGTCTCGGGCGGCAACGAGTGGGGCCAGGCCAAGGATCCGCACCAGGTGGCGGCCAGCAGCCTGGGCGCCACCTACCAGGATGAACTGGCGCTGGGCATCGAAGCCGCACTGACGCCCACCTATACCGCCGGCGCCAAGTTCACCTACCGCACGCTGCGCAACACCATCGAAGACTGGTGCGACCAGCGTCCGGTGGATGCCTGGGCCAAGCGCAACAAGGTCGACGCCAGCAAGTACCTCATGCCCTGCCTGCTGATCAATCCGGGCCGCGACAATACGCTGGAGCTGGACCTGCGCCGCGACGGCAAGCTGGTGACCATCCCGCTGACGGCCGACGACATCGGCCTGCCGAAAGTGCAGCGCATCTACACCGCGTTGGACTTCTTCATCGAGCATCCGTTGCGCGACGGCTGGTACGGCAAGGTCAACTACACCTTGTCGCGCAGCCGGGGCAATATGGAAGGCCAGGTGGCGTCCGACATCGGCCAGGCCGACCTGGCGGCCACCACCGCCTTCGACTATCCGGAGCTGATGACCGGCGCCAACGGCCTGCTGCCCAACAACCACACGCAAGTGCTGAAGGCGTATGGCTACTATGAGCTGACCCCGGAATGGCGCGTAGGCGGCAACCTCAACATCGCCACCGGCGCGCCGAAGTCCTGCATCGGCAACCTGCCCAAGGCGCTGGACGTCAACAACAACCCGGCCGGCTGGTACGGCTCCGCCACCTTCTATTGCGACGAGAAGCTGGCGCCGCGCGGCACCGCCGGCACGCTGCCGACCGACGTGCGACTGGCGCTGAACGTGACCTACATGCCGCGTTGGCTCAAGGGCCTGAGCATGAAGGCGGATGTCTTCAACCTGCTGAACAAGCAGACCGACCTGGCCACGCAACCGGGCTACAACTCGGGCCCTGGGTCGATCAGTTCGTACTACAACCAGGTGCTGGGACGCGCGCCAGAACGCCAGGTACGCTTCACGGCGGAATACAACCACCGGTTCTGATCGAGCAAAAAAAAACCACCCGCACCGAACGCGATCTTGAGCGCGTTCAGGCAGGTGGTTTTCTCTTTATTCGGATGGATTAACGATAGAAGGCTTCGACTTTGCCCTTCAGCTTGATCAGCATCGGGTTACCGAAACGGTCCAGGCTCTTGCCGGCCGGGACCTTGATCCAGCCTTCGCTGATGCAGTACTCATCGACGTCCAGGCGTTCTTTATCGTTAAAACGGATGCCCACATCGTGTTCAAACACGGCGGCAACGTGGAATTTGCTGCGCGGGTCGATCGACAGGCGATCGGGCAGCGGAGGGAGTTGAGTAGTATCGTTCATCCCGCCATTATATCAGCTGGTTTTGAAGATCAGCTGCGCAACCCGCTGCAATTTCGGATACACCATCGGCACCGTCAGCATGGTGCTACCTATCGCCATCAGCAACAGCGCGGTGAAGGTCTCGCTGGTGATGATCTGCTTGTCGAGCAAAATGTTGACAAAAATGATCATGATCAGCGCCTTGGTCTGCAACAGCCAGCCGATGATGGACGCCTCGCCCGGCCCCCATTTGAGGATCTTGCCGGCGATGTGGATGCCGGCCAGCTTGCCGCTGACCGAGGCGATCAGCATCACCGCCGCGACGATGAACACCGCCGAGCCGCCCACCGCCCAGTTGGTGCGCAGACCGGTGCTGAGGAAAAATACCGGCATGATCGCCATCAGCACGTTGGCGCGCATGAAATCCATCTTCTCCTGGTTGAACCAGTCCGCATCCATCACCGCGCCGGCCAGGAAGGCGCCGACCATGAAGTGCAGGCCGGCCCAGTCGGCGGCGAACGCGCATGCGGCCAGCCAGATGAAGGAGATGTACCAGCGGTCGCGCTCTTCGAGGCGCACCATCATCATGCGGAACAGCTTGGTCGCCACGGCAAACACCACCAGGAAGCCCAGCTGGCGGCCGACCCGGTCCCAGTCCAGCAGGATCACCGCCAGCACACCCCAGATGGCGATATCGTCCAGGCTGGCGTAGCGCAGGATGCGCTGGCCGATCGGCTGGCGCAGGATCTCCAGCTTTTCCATCAGCAGGATCAGGATGGGCAGCGCGGTCACCGCGCACGCCATGCCGATGCCCAGCACGAACTGCCAGCTCTGCGCTTTCGGGCCCATCCAGCCGGCGTAGCCGACCAGCCCCAGCGCGGCGGCGCAGCCGAACACCAGCGGCGTGCCCAGCGCCAGGCCGGCGGTGATGGTGCTTTCGCGGCGGTGCTCCCAGGCCTTTTTCAGGTCCAGCTCGATGCCGGCGATCATCACGAAGATCATCACCGCCCACCAGGCGATGCCGTTCAGCGACTGCACCACCTGCGGGTTGAAGACGAAACTGTAGTACTCCGGATAGGCGCGCCCCATGATGCCCGGCCCCAGCAGGATGCCGGTGATGATCTGCACCACCACCAGCGGCGCGTAGTAGTCGGTGTTGCCGAAGCGCCAGATCAGGTACGGCACGCTGAAAATGATCAGCATGGCGATCAGGAATATCTCAGTGGTTCCCATGTGCATATAAGTCTCCGCTATTTCTTGTGTATTAAGCAGCAGCCATTCTAGTCGCGATCTGTAACAAAATTACAGATATTTTCGTATTGCGACAGGAGGTGTTTATGTTCTGTCGCTTAATAAACAAAAAAGTACTTGCGTACGCAAGCATTTGCGATATACTTGCCTACTCAAGCATTTATCAAGAATTATTTAACAACAGGAGTTCGCATGAGCGAGATCAACAACGACACCCCGGCCGACGTCAGTCCAAGCTTGGAATTTGCACTGCGGCTGGCGCGGGCACAGGCCGCGCTGGTGCGCCGGCTCGACCAGGTGCTGGGCGGCTACCACGGCATCAGCTTCGGCGACTTCATGTTGCTGCACTACCTGAACCGCGCCCCCGGCGGCCGCCTGCGCCGGGTCGACCTGGCCGAGCGCCAAGGCCTGACCGCGTCCGGCGTCACCCGCACCCTGCTGCCGCTGGAGAAAATCGGCCTGGTCGAACGCCAGCAGGATCCGCGCGACGCCCGCGTGGCCTACGCCGCCATCACCGACACCGGCCGAGAACTGCTGAACAACGCCGTCGTGGTGGCGGAGCAGATCAGCAAGGACCTGCTGCGCAACTGCCCCACCGCGCATTTCGATGAGCTGAGCACCGCGCTTGGCCTGATCGCCGGCATGAACGCCACCAACTCCTGACAGGGATAGAAAAGAGAGCCATCATGGACGATCCAAAAAAACTGCAACGCGCGGCATTGAAGCGCGACCCGAACTTCAAGTGGCTGCTGCGCGGCGGCGTGATCTCCATGCTGGGCGACCAGCTGACCATGATCGCCCTGCCCTGGCTGGTGCTCAAGCTCACCGGCGACACACTGGCGCTGGGCTTCGTCATCGCGCTGATGAGCATTCCGCGCGCCGTCTTCATCCTGATCGGCGGCGCCGTGGTGGACCGCTACTCACCCAAGCGCGTCCTCATGCTGAGCAAGTACGCCAACGCCGTGCTGCTTGGCCTATTGACCTTGCTGGTGCTGCACAACCAGCCGACGCTGACCTTCGCGCTGAGCGAGTCGCTGTCGCTGACCATCGACCTGAACGCGCACCTGACGCTGATGATCATCTACGTGCTGGCCTTCTGTATCGGCCTGGCGCAGGCTTTCGGCATCCCGTCCGGCACCTCGATCATGCCGCAGGCGATCGCCGCCGAGCATCTGCAGGCGGCCAACGGCGTGCTGATGGGATTGCGCCAGGTGTCGATGCTGATCGGCCCCCTGATGGCGGCCGGCCTGCTGGCAATGTCCGGCGACAGCGGCGGCGTGGTGGCCGATGCGCGCGGCCTGGCGTTTGCCTTCGGCTTCGACTGCGTCAGCTTCTTGGTCTCGGCGTGGACCCTGTCCAAGGTCGGCCAGCTGAAGGCGCCGGCGCAGGCGGAAGCGCCGCAATCGGTGCTGCGCTCCGTCGGCGCCGGCCTGATGATGGTGTGGAACGACGTGCCGCTGCGCCTGTGCTTCATCTACTGGGGCACGGTATCGCTGTTCATCGGCGGCTCGATGCAGGTGGCGATCCCGGTGCTGGCCAGCGAGAAGCTGCACGGCGCCTCCGCCCTCGGCATCCTGATGGGCGCCAACGGCGCCGGCATGCTGTTCGGGATGGCCGGCGCCGCGGTGCTGGGCGCGCGCCTGCGCTTCGCCAGCTTCGGCACCGTGCTGCTGGTGGCGGACGCCATCGCCGGTTTCCTGGTGATGCCGCTCGGCGCCGTGCAAGCCCCGTGGCAGGCGTGCGCGCTGATGCTGACGCTCGGCCTGCTGTCCGGCTACATGCAGATCAACGTCTTCACCTGGATCCAGCGCCGCGTGCCGCCGCACATGATGGGCCGCGCCATGAGCATCTTCATGTTCATCTTCATGGGACTGGCGCCGTTGTCGGCCGCCGTCACCGGCTGGGTGCTGACGATGATCTCGCTGTCGCAATTGTTCCTCGGCGGTGGCATCATACTGGTGGTGTTCGCGACACTGGCGTATCTGCTCACGCCTATCCGCAGCATCAGCAGCGACAATCCCGCTAACACCCCGCAACCGCAGTAAAAGGAAACGTGCATGGAAACCAAATGGCTGGAAGACTTCATCTCGCTGGTCGAGACCAATAATTTCAGCCGCTCGGCGGCGCTGCGGCACGTGACGCAGCCCGCCTTCTCCCGCCGCATCCAGTCGCTGGAAAACTGGCTGGGCACGGACCTGATCGACCGTACTTCCTATCCGACCCGATTGACGCCGGCCGGCATCGTGTTCTACGAGCAGGCGCTGGAGATGCTGGCGCAGATCAACGGCGCGCGCGACATGCTGCGCTCCAAGCGCGCCGCCGCGCAAACCAGCATCGACCTGGCGGTGCCACACACGCTGTCGCTGACTTTCGTGCCGAAATGGCTGACCGCATTGGAGCAGGACTTCGCGCCGATCAGCAGCCGCCTGATGGCGCTCAACGTGCACGACGCCGTGATGCAACTGGTCGAAGGCGGCTGCGACCTGCTGCTGTGCTACCACCATCCGCGCCAGCCGGTGCAGCTCGACCCGGGCCGCTACGACATGCTGGTGATGGGCCGCGAATCGCTGTGCGCCTACGCCCGCTGCGACAAGAACAAGGCGCCGGAATTCACGCTGCCCGGCACCAAGAAGGAGCCGCTGCCGTTTTTGTCGTACACGAATAACGCCTATCTGGGCCGCATGGTGGAACTGATCCTGACCGACGCCAAGACCCCGCTGCACCTGGACCCGCACTACGAAACCGACATGGCCGAGGGCCTGAAGATGATGGCGCTGGAAGGCCGCGGCGTGGCCTTCCTGCCCGAATCGGCGGTCACGCGGGAGCTCAAGCAAAAGCAGCTGGCGCGCGCCGACGGCGGCGCCTCGGAGTGGGAGATCGAAATGGAAATCCGCCTGTACCGCGAGCGCCCGTCGGCGCACCGGCGCGGCAAGGCTATCGTCGAACGGCTGTGGGAATTCCTCGAACAGCAGCAAAAAGATAGCGGCCGCAAACGCCGTATTCCAGCCTCAGAACGATAGCCACGTCATTCCCGCGAAGGCGGGAATCCATGCTGAGTATGGATTCTCGCCTTCGCGGAAACGACGGCGGCGCATAACTATGCATTTTTTGCATAGCCGAATGCGCATACAGCATTGGCCCGTTTTCAGTCTCCCATCCTATGATTCGCTCCACTTGAAGTGCGCCACGAGCGGCCTTCAGCCACGAATTCAAACGGAGACTTGAGCATGACCACTGTACAAGCACACGCACTGCCTTCCTACCTCAATCCAGAAGACCTGGGCCCTTGGGGCGTCTACCTGCAGCAGATCGACCGCGTCACCCCGCACCTGGGCAGCCTGTCGCGCTGGGTCGAAACCCTGAAGCGTCCGAAGCGCATCCTGACCGTCGACGTGCCGATCGAGCGCGATGATGGCTCGATCGCCCACTACGAAGGCTACCGCGTCCAGCACAATATGTCGCGTGGTCCAGGCAAAGGCGGCGTGCGCTTCCACCAGGACGTGACCCTGTCCGAAGTGATGGCCCTGTCGGCATGGATGACCGTGAAAAACGCGGCAGTGAACGTGCCATACGGCGGCGCCAAAGGCGGCATCCGCGTCGATCCGAAAACCCTGTCCCGTGGCGAACTGCAGCGCCTGACCCGCCGCTACACCAGCGAAATCTCGCTGATCATCGGACCAAACAAGGACATCCCGGCACCGGACGTCAACACCAACGAACAGGTGATGGCATGGATGATGGACTCCTACGCCATGATCGAAGGTAACCTGTCGACCGGCGTCGTCACCGGCAAGCCTATCTCGCTGGGCGGCTCGCTGGGCCGCCGCGAAGCGACCGGCCGTGGCGTGTTCGTGGTGGGCCGCGAAGCCGCCGCCAAGCGCGGTGTGGCGATCGAAGGCGCTCGTGTGGCGATCCAGGGTTTCGGTAACGTCGGCGGCGTGGCAGCGACCATGTTCGCGGAAGCCGGCTCCAAGATCATCGCCGTGCAGGATCACACCGGCACCGTCGTCAATCAAGGCGGCCTGGATGTGGCACGTCTGCACCTGCACGTCGCCGAATGCGGCAGCGTGACCGGTTTCGCTGGCGCCGAAGCCTTCCTGGACCGCGACGCGTTCTGGGGCATCGAGTCGGACATCCTGATTCCGGCCGCGCTGGAACAGCAGATCACCGCCGCCAACGCGCCGACGATCCGCACCAAGATCATCCTGGAAGGCGCCAACGGCCCGACCACTCCGGAAGCGGACGACATCCTGACCGACAAGGACGTGCTGATCGTGCCGGACGTGCTGGCCAACGCCGGCGGCGTGACCGTGTCGTACTTTGAATGGGTACAGGATTTCTCCAGCTTCTTCTGGAGCGAGGACGAAATCAATGCCCGCCTGACCCGCATCATGCAGGACGCCTTCAACGCCGTATGGTCGGTGTCGCAGGAGAAGAAGGTCACGCTGCGCACCGCCACCTTCATCCTGGCGTGCACCCGCGTGCTGCAGGCCCGCGAAGTACGCGGCCTGTATCCATGATGTACTGATCCCCAGCAGTTTGCGCCTGTACCAGCTTCGGCTAGTGCAGGCGTTTTTCGCATTCAGAGCCAATAAAATAACGAGGACACCCATGAGCACCATCGAACAAAAAGCGCTGGCCTACCACCGCGCCGGCAGCGCCGGCAAGATCGCCATCGAAGTGACCAAGAGCGTCGCCACCCAGGAAGACCTGGCGCTGGCGTATTCGCCGGGCGTGGCCGCGCCGTGCGTGGAAATCCAGCGCGATCCGGCCAAGGCCTACGAGTACACGGCCAAGGGCAACCTGGTCGGCGTGATCACCAACGGCACCGCGGTGCTCGGCCTCGGCAACATCGGCGCGCTGGCCGGCAAGCCTGTGATGGAAGGCAAAGTGGTGCTGTTCAAAAAATTCGCCGGCATCGACGCCTTCGACATCGAGATCGACGAAACCGATCCCGATAAGCTGATCGACATCGTCGCCGCGCTGCACCCGACCTTCGGCGGCATCAACCTGGAAGACATCAAGGCGCCGGAATGCTTCTACATCGAGCGCAAGCTGCGCGAGCGTCTGTCGATCCCGGTGTTCCATGACGATCAGCACGGCACCGCCATCGTGGTCGGCGCCGGCATGCTGAACGCGATCGAGATGACCGGCCGCGATATCGCCACCGTGAAGATCGTCTGCTCCGGCGCCGGCGCGGCAGCCATCGCCTGCCTGGAACTGCTGGTGGACCTGGGCGCGGAACGTCGCAATATCTTCGTCTGCGACAGCAAGGGAATGCTGACCACCGCCCGCAATCTGGACGGCGAAAAAGCCGCCTGGGCGCAGGACACCAGCGCCAGCAAGCTGTCCGACGTAATGGACGGCGCGGATGTATTCCTCGGCGTGTCCGGTCCCGGCGTGCTGTCGCCGCTGGACATCGAGCGCATGAAACCGCAGCCTATCGTCTTCACGCTGGCCAATCCGGAGCCTGAGCTGCGTCCGGAACTGGTGCGCGAAGTGGCGCCGGACGCCATCATCGCCACCGGCCGTTCGGACTATCCGAACCAGATCAACAACGCGCTGTGCTTCCCTTACCTGTTCCGCGCGGCGCTGGACTGCGGCGCCTCGACCATCAACCAGGAAATGAAGCGCGCCTGCGTGGTGGCGCTGGCCGACATGGCGCGCAGCGACGCCCGCTTCGGCAAGGATTATGTGGTGCCGGGCCTGCTGGATCCGCGTTTGCTGAGCGGCGTCACGCCGAAGATCGCCACCGCGGCCTGGCGCAGCGGCGTCGCCCGCAAGGAGCTGATCGAGATGGAATACGCCGACGACCTGCGCGACCTGGCGGAATCGCTGATCTAAACGCCGCTCAATTGCGGGTCACGCGTACCGCCTCCAGGTGGTTCTCATCGCCGAACAGCAGCGTGGCGTGATCCGCAAACAGCATTTGCCGCATCACCGGATAGCTGCCCAGCACCGAGCCTGTGCCGGTCATCTTGATGCGGAAGATCAGTTCCTTTTGCGACGACAGGGCCGCCGTGCCGACGCCGTAGTCGGCCAGCACCATCACATCACCCACCGGATCGCCGGGGCTGTAGGCGCCGACCGCCACATCGGCCAGCAGCAGGCTGCCCTTGTACACGCGCGCATCCACTTCGGCCATCCGCCCGTTGCCCGGCCAGTGGCTGGACAAGGTTTCCTTGCCAAGGTCGATGCGGTCGGCGGGCAGCACCGCGACGCCGTTCTTGTCGATCGCCACGCCCATCACGCCACCGGGGCTGGTCAACGTAGCCTTGCCGTTCCATAGCACACCCAGTTTGCCGTTGGTATCGAGGACGATCGGATATGGCTGCGCGCCGCTGGTACCCAGCGAACGCAGGACCGGCGCACCCAGTCCTTTCGGCCACATGGCCACCATCGCGCCGCCGCCCTCCAGCCATGCAGCCAGCACCGCGCTGCCCGACGCCGCGATATGCGGATGCACCGCCTGCGTCGAAATCTGCAGCGGAGGCGTCAACTGCCGGCCGTTGAAATCGAACTTGCACAGCTTGAGTATGTACTGCGTCTTCTCGGTGATCGGCAGCAGCGAGAAGGTGGTGGCCAGCCAGAATCCGTTGCCGTCCACTGCACCGCTGCTTTCAGCCGATGCCAGCTCGGTGGTGGATGTGGCGGCGACGGCCGGATACAGTTCCAGCGGCTCGCCGACCAGCTTAGCCTGCGCGTCGAAGTGCAGCAGCCTGGTGCCGGGTCCCGACTGCACCATGACGAAACCATCCGGCGAAGCCAGCATCTGCCACTCGCCGGTATAGCCGGCGGCCAAAGTGAAGCCGTAGTCGGTGCTGGAAACCAGCGTGCCGTTCTGGTCCAGCACACTCAACCGCGTGCGCGGGTGGACCTTGTTGCCGTTGACGGTGATGCTGGAATCGGAGAAGGAGCGCACCACGATATGATCGCCGACGACCATCGCATCGCCCATGCCGGCCAACGCCGCGCCGCCTGGCAATTTGACCGCCTGCGCCACGCCGGCAATGGCAATGGTGCCGGTGGTGTCCGGCGTGGTGCCGATGACGGTGGTGGCGGCGGTGGTGTCCGCGGTGGGACTGGAAGAACCTGAGCCGCCGCCGCAGGCGTTCAACGCGGCGGCCAGCGCCAACAAGGCCAGGTGGCGGGGGAAGGCTGGAAAACTCATACTGGCTCGCAGTGCACGGTTTGAAAGCGAAAAGTATATAGAAAAACAACCCCTTCCCTTTACCATCCACGCCACAACGGCATGGCCCCGCGAGCCAGCGGGATGACCCGGCAAGCCTTTATTTTCTAATGACTTCGCCGCCCTTCATGACGAAGGTCACCTTGGTCAGTTCCGTCGCGTTTTCCGACGGATCGCCCTTGACGGCGATGATGTCGGCGAACTTGCCGGCGGCGAGCGAACCGACGCGGTCCTTCCAGCCCAGCAGGTCGGCCGCGTTGATGGTGGCCGCCTGGATCGCCTGCATCGACGTCATGCCGTACTTGATCATGTAGGCGAACTGTTTGGCGTTGTCGCCGTGCGGATAGACGCCGGAGTCGCTGCCGAACGCCATCTTGGCGCCGCCGTTGAAGGCCTTGCGGAAGTTGTCGCGCTGGAGCTGGCCGATCACCTTTTCCTTGGCGATCGATTCCGGCAGCATGCCGGCCTTCTCGCCTTCCTGCAGGATGAAGTCGTCGTTGTAGATGTCCATCACCAGGTAGGTGCCCTTCTCGCGCGCCAGCTTGATGCCCTCGTCGTCGATCAGGCTTGCGTGCTCGATCGAATCGACACCGGCCAGGATCGCATCGCGGATGCTGCTGGTGCCGTGCGCGTGCGCGGCCACCTTGCGGCCCAGTTTATGCGCCTCGCCGACGATGGCCTGCATCTCTTCCAGCGTGTACTGCTGCGCGCCCGGCTCGTCGCCCTTGGACAGTACGCCGCCCGATGCACAGATCTTGATCACGTCGGCGCCGTACTTGGCCATCTCGCGCACCTTGGCGCGCGCCTCCCACGGGCCGTCGGCCACGCCGCGGCCGGTGAACTTCATATCCGGCGGCAGCAGATTCTCGTCGCAATGGCCGCCCTGGATGCCGATGGCGTAACCGGCGGTGCGCATGCGCGGGCCGACGAAATCGCCGTCGTTGATGGCGTCGCGCAGGGCCACGTCGCCGAAGCCGCCGGCGCCGACGTTGCGCACGGTGGTGAAGCCCGCCTCCAGCGTCTTGCGCGCGGCGCGCACGCCGTACAGCGCCGCGCGGGTGTCGGACACGCCCAGCGCGTTATAGCCGCCCAGGTAAGGGTCGCCGGTCAAATGGGTATGCATGTCGATCAGGCCTGGCAGCACCGTCTGCGACGACAGGTCGATCAGCTGCGCGCCGGCGGGCACCTTGGCCGACGCGCTCGGGCCGACCGAGGTAATGCGCTCGCCGGTGATGATGATGGTCTGGTCCTTGAGCACCGTGCCGGCGACCACGTCGACCAGCTTACCGGCGCGTATCGCCACCACTTTGGCGCCGTCGGCAAACGACGGCGCGGCCGCGCCCAGGGTGCCAAGGACGGTGGCGGAAATCAGGAGATGCTTGAGTTTCATTGGGTGCGCCTTTTTCTTCGAAAAGAAAAGAATAGCAGAGCGCACGCAAAAAAGCCTTCTTATTGTTGAACTATCCCGGCCAGGCGCAGGTGCGGAATCCGGCATAGAAATCGTCGCGCTCGGGCAGGAAGAAATTGCGGAATTTGATCGAGTCGAAACGCAGCGGCGTCGCGAACGAGGCGCCGCGCAAGGTCTGGTGCGTAGTGAACCACGGCTCGGAATATTCGCGATAAAGGTCGGCCTTGAAGCCGGGGTAAGGCTCGAACGGCGACGCCGTCCACTCCCACAGCTGGCCCCAGCGGAACGCCGGATGGCCCGACAAGGCAGCGTACTCCCACTCCGTCTCGGTCGGCAGGCGGCGTCCGGCCCAGGCGCAGTAAGCCTGCGCTTCATACAGGTTCACATGGCGCACCGGTTCGGCGCCGGCCAGCGTGGTTGGCTGGCCGAAGCGCACGGTGCGCCATTGGGCGCCGTCGCGCTGCCAATAACGCGGCGCCGAACGCTCCTGGCGCATCAGCCAGTCGGCGCCGGCGCTGCTCCAGAACTGGCGGTTGTCGTAACCGCCGTCGGCGACGAAATCGGCATACTGCGCATTGGTCACCAGGGTGCTGTCGATGGTGAACGCCGCCACGCGGAAGCTGTGCGCCTCGCGCTCGTTGTCGAACACGAAGCCCTGCCCTTCGGCGCTGCCCAATTGGATGGTCCCGCCGGGGAAGCCGATCTCCGACGGCGCGAACAGCGGCTGCTCGTTGTGCGCAGCCTGCGCCGGCGCGGCCAGGCCCAGGGTCTGCAAGGTGTAGAGCAGCGCTTCGCCGTGCATGTCCTCGTGCGCCAGCGCCAGCCGGTAGGGATACAACGCCGCGTCGTCATTCGGTTCGCGCGACAGCTTGTCGAGCACGCGGTCCAGCACTTCGCGGCAGTAGGTCTTCAACGCGCCGGTGCTGGGCAGGTCCAGCGTCCAGCGGGCGCGGTGCGGCACCGTCGCCGAATCGAACCAGTCGTCGCCTTTGCTCAGCAGGCAGTTGCCGTGGGCGTCGGCCGGATGGCTGGAGGCGGCTTCGCGCAGGATGAACCATTCGGCGAACCAGGCGATGTGGCCCAGCTCCCACAAGGGCGGATTGACGATGCGCAGCTGCGGCACCCGCGCCGGCGAGTCCATGCCGGCGGCGGCGAAGCAGTCGAACAGCGACAGCGTATAATCCCGCGCATGCCGCAGCGCCAGCGCCAACTGCTGTGGCGTCGCGTTCCTGAACGATGTTGGGCTTGATATCATGAGCCGATTGTAACGATTTTTAGCCAAAACACCAGTGAGCGCACCCCATATCTGGATCGTCAGTCCCGCCTCTGCCCGCGCCAACAACGGCAACTGGCAGAGCGCAAGCCGCTGGGCGCGTTTCCTGCGCACGCGCTACCGGGTATCGATTTCACAACAGTGGCCAGAATCTGGCAAACAGCGCGACGAGCAAGCCCCGCCCGACCTGCTGATCGCACTGCACGCGCGCCGCTCCGCGCCATCGCTCGACGCCTACGCGCGCGCCTTTCCGCAACGGCCGTCTATCCTGCTGCTGACCGGGACCGACCTGTATCGCGACATCCAGACCGACGCCAGCGCCCAGCAGGCGCTGCGCCAGGCCAGCGCGCTGGTGCTGCTGCAACCTGCCGGCATGGACGCCCTGCCCGCGCCGCTGCGCGCCAAGGCCAGCGTGATCTTCCAGTCGGCGGCCACGCTGAAGCCGGCGGCTCCCGCCAACAAGCGCCATCAGGACGTTGTCATGATCGGCCACCTGCGTTCCGAAAAAGATCCGCTGACCTTCATGCGCGCGGCCGCGCTGGTGGCCGCGCCCATGGCGCGCCTGGTCCA
Organism: Duganella sp. S19_KUP01_CR8; assembly: GCF_036688705.1. Classification (NCBI taxonomy): domain Bacteria; kingdom Pseudomonadati; phylum Pseudomonadota; class Betaproteobacteria; order Burkholderiales; family Oxalobacteraceae; genus Duganella; species Duganella sp. S19_KUP01_CR8. Next base: position 57,176 of record NZ_JAQQPR010000029.1, read on the forward strand.
CATCGGCGGCGCGCTGGAGCCGGCGCTGGAACAAGCGGCGCTGGCCACGGCGGCAGCCCATCCGCGCTACCGGTGGCTGGGCGCACTGCCCCACGCGGCCACGCGGCAGCGCCTCAAGCGCAGCCTCCTGATGGCGATCGCCTCGCACATGGAGGGCGGCGCCAACGTCATCATCGAAGCGGTTTGCAGCGGCGTGCCGGTGCTGGCCAGCGACATCAGCGGCAATCACGGCATGCTGGGCGACGACTACGCCGGCTATTTCCCGGCCGGCGACGCCGCCGCGTTGGCGCGGCTGATCGACCGCGCGCTGGACGAACCGGACTTCTACACCCTGCTGCGCGCCCAGTGCGACGCGCGGCGTCCCTTATTCTCACCGGCGGCCGAGCAGACGGCTTTGCTGGAGTTGGTGGATAATCTGCTGCAGAAGGCTAAACAAGGCTAAACAAGGAATGAAAAAATGACCAATGAAGCTATCACCCCTGAAGCTATCAAACTGACCTCCTTTTCCCACGGCGGCGGCTGCGGCTGCAAGATCGCGCCCGGCGTGCTGTCCGAGATCCTGAAGAATTCGTCCGGCTTCCCGGTGCCGAAGGAGCTGATGGTCGGCATCGAGACCGCCGACGACGCCGCCGTCTACAAGCTCAATGACGAGCAGGCGCTGATCGCCACCACCGACTTCTTCATGCCCATCGTCGACGATCCGTACGACTTCGGCCGCATCGCCGCCACCAACGCCATTTCCGACGTCTACGCCATGGGCGGCACGCCGATCATGGCGCTGGCGCTGGTCGGCATGCCGATCAACAAACTGCCGCTGGAGACCATCGGCCAGATCATCAAGGGCGGCGAATCGATTTGCGCCGAAGCCGGCATCCCCATCGCCGGCGGCCACACCATCGACTCGGTCGAACCGATCTACGGCCTGGTGGTGCTGGGCCTGATCCATCCGTCCAAAGTAAAACGCAACGCCGACGCCAAGGCCGGCGACGTGCTGGTGCTGGGCAAACCGCTGGGCGTGGGCGTGCTGTCGGCCGCGCTGAAGAAGGACAAGCTGGACGCCGCCGGCTACCAGGCCATGATCGCCAACACCACCAAGCTCAATAAGCCGGGCAAGGCGCTGTCGGACATGGCGGGCGTGCACGCGCTGACCGACGTCACGGGCTTCGGCCTGCTGGGCCACCTGCTGGAACTGGCGCGCGGCGCCAAGCTGGCCGCGCACCTGGAGATGGCCAAGATCCCGCTGCTGCCTGGCGTGGAGCAGTTGGCGCACGACGGCTACTTCACCGGCGCCTCGGGCCGCAACTGGGATGCCTATGGCAAGGATGTCGACCTGTCGCCGTCGGTATCGCAGGCGCAGCACATGCTGCTGACCGATCCGCAGACCTCGGGCGGCCTGCTGGTGTCGTGCGACGCCGCCAGCGTCGATGAAGTGCTGGAGCTGTTCCGCCGCGAAGGCTTCGGCGAAGCCGCCGTCATCGGCCGCATGGCCGAAGGCGCGGCGCGCGTGACGGTGGCCTGATCACCCCGCCATCCGGACCGACAACGCCGCGCCGCGCTTCAGCAGGAAGGCGCGCAGCAGGTCCGGATAGTTGGCCGGCGCGGCCTGCCGCACCGACGGCCGCGCGGCAAGCGCGGCGCGCCATGCTGCGGTTCGCGGCAGCCCGGCCAGCATGCCGAATTCCGCGATCGTATCGAACACGTCGAAATAGCGGAACACCGGCCCGAAGACCGCGTCGACCATGCCAAATCGCTCGCCCATGAAGTAAGGCCCCTCCCCTAGCGCTGCTTCCACCTGCTCGAAGCGTGCGTGGATCTCGGCAGCCTTGGCGGCCAGCGCCTGCTGATCGGCGGCGTTATAAAATCCGGCTATCAGGTTCAATACCGCCGAGCCGAACTCCATCCACGAACGCTGCTGCGCGCGCAGCAGGGCGTCCGATGGATGCAGGCGCGGCGCATGCGTCTCATCCAGGTACTCGCAGATCACGGCCGATTCAAACAGCGCCGCGCCGCCGGTCAGCAGCACCGGCGTCTTCCCCAGCGGCGACACCGCCAGGAACCAATCCGGCTTGGCCGCCAGATCGATATCGCGCCGCTCGTACGGCACGCCCTTCTCAGCCAGCACTATCGCCGCCCGCTGCACATAAGGGCACAGCGGATGGCTGACCAGGACCGTATCCATTTTTACTCCTCTCTGAACGTCGATGGCGTTAATATTACGATTTCGAGTATGCAATGAAAATAGGCGATCACGCAGATGGGCTATGCAAAACCGCAATACAGACTCAGTCCCCAGGACCTGGAAATCATCCTCGCGCTGGTGCGCGGCGGCACCCTGGCCGACGCCGGCGAGCGGCTGGCGGTAGACCCCTCCACCGTGTTCCGTTCGGTGCAGCGGATGGAGAAAGGCTTGGGCACGCGCCTGTTCGAGCGCTCACGCCTGGGTTATCAGCCGTCGGAGCTGGCGCAATCGCTGGCGCGGCATGGTGAACTGGTGGAGGCGCAGCTGGACGCGGCGCGTTCGGCGGCGCTGCAAAGCCCCGAGCAGGTGGCGGGCACGGTACGCATCACCAGCACCGACACGATACTGCACGCCCTGGTCGCGCCGGCGCTGCGCGACTTGCAGGCCAGCCATCCGCTGCTATCCTACGAGCTGGATACCGGCAACGCACTGGCGAACCTGAGCCGCCACGAGGCCGACATCGCGGTGCGTGCCACCAAACGGCCGCCCGCGCACCTGGTCGGCAAACATATCGGCCCAATCCGGGTGGCGCTGTTCGCCGCGCGCGGCGGGAAATGGAAGAAAGCCAATGCCGACAAGGCGCCGTGGATCGCGCCGGACGACGCACTGCCCGAACATCCGTCGGTCATCTGGCGCAAAAAAAATCATCCGAAGATCACGCCGCAATTCCGGGTCGACAGCATCCTCGGTGTGGCCGAGATGGTGGCGCTGGGATTGGGCGTGGGCATACTGCCGCTGTTCCTGGCGCGGCAGCGCAACGACCTTGCGCAACTGGGCGGTGTGCTGGACGAAGCGCAAACCGAACTTTGGCTGCTCACCCACGCCGAATCGCGCCACTTGCGGCGCGTCTCGACGGTGTTCGGCCATCTGTCGCGCAGCCTGGCGCTGGATTGAGCAGCGCCGTTGGCGGCAAGCGGACCTGAGTCCGCGCCGGCTCAATTGATGCTGAGACTGAGCACGCCGTCCCTGGACGCGCGCGGCACCTCGGGCCCGGCGCTCACCGCCGCGCGCAGCACGATTTCCTGCGTCGAAACGTCAAAGCTTCGGACGTAGGCAGTCGATGGCTGCAGCCCGCCAACCAGTATCGTGCCCTGATAGCCCGCCGACGATTTCCAACGCAGTGCGGCCGCCGGCGCCGACGACTTGGCAAACACCACGGTCGTACCAGCTTCGACCGCGACAGCGGCGGCAGTGCCATCGCTGCTGTCCAGCAGCACCGAACTGTTAGCGGTCGGATCGGCTTCCGGCCGCTCATCCTCCACGTGCAGCACATTCAGGAACCACTGATACTTGGCCGACGCGCTCTGATCGGGTCCCGCTGCGATCTCCAGCCGCCACACGCCGAAGTCCGACTGGCTGGCCTTGTCGAATCCCACCTTGGGGGCGTAGTTGTACCAGGCAAACTGGCCGTTCCCCGTCGATTTTCGCACGGTGAAACGACAGTCGTACGGGCTGGCAGCGGGCACGCTATCAGTCGTCACCTGAAAGCACTGATTACCCGACTCGCCGCCGACCATGCTGATGCTGGCGTTTTTCGGCAGCAGCGGCTCGATCGTCATCATCCCGCGACCGTTACGCACGAGCAGCGGGAAATTATTGGGCGTGGCGCCCCAATTCACGCGGCCCGCGTCGCCGGCGGTCGATGCGGCATGCGCCGTAGGCAGGCCTACCGTATGCAACAGCGACGTCGCCGGCAGCCCTGTCGTGTGCACGCGATCGAAAACAAGAATCGATGTCTTGCCGCCGGCGGTCTTCGGACGCAGGTAGAAAATGCTGCGCAAGAAACCATCCTTCTGGTCCAGCTTGTTTGAATATGCCTTGCTGGCATTGCCGGTGACGAAGGCGTAGTCGATGCCCTCTTCGTATTGCGTCACGCCGTCGAGCGCGTTGACCGCACCCGGTTTGATCTCGCCCATCGTCGGATATCGGGTTTGGCCGTTTTTGAACCACTGGCCGCCGTCGTTGCTGAAGGTGTTCGTGCCGTCCGAAAACACCTCATTGGGGTCGAACACGACCAGGCTGTTGTGCGCGATAGTCCGGTAGTAATAGTTGTTCCAATGGGCGCTGCCGTAGGCATCATAGATACCGGAATCGACCAGCAGCGGCGCGTGCCGGAACACCGCGAAACTGTTCTGGTCCAGATGCTGATGGTTCTCGCTGATGAAGGAAGTCGACTTGAAATCCAGCAGGGTCGAGTTGGCGTAGTCCCAGCTGTCGCGCATGAAGACGTTGCCGGCGACGCTGAAGTGGCGTGACAACGGCAAGATCGACAATGCGGCCGCGTCCGATCGCGCGCCAGGGAAGTACAGCGTATCCCATACCAGTTGCCCTGAACCCCATTGCCTCCCGGATTTTACGTACTGCTGGTAAAAACTGGTGCCCGTCCCATCGCCGCCGGCCGCCGCAGCCAGACTCATGTAGCCGACAAACGGCATTCCGACCGTCAATTCAAAGTTATCGCTGCCGGCGGGGAAGGAGCCATCACCGCGATAGGCGTAGATAAAGGGCTGGACCACCTTGGCTTCGAATTTGGTCGCGGCGATCGTCGCATCCGTCGAAGGGGCCAGCACCCGCCGCCACATGATCAGCCGTTCTATCATCTCGCCAACGGTGGAGTTATAGGCGGACATGGTCTGGTGGCCGCCATCGACCGAGATATAGTCGCGCGCCGGGATCAGCCCCTTTTCGAGATGCGTATAAATGCGGTCTATCATCGGCCGCACATCTTCGCCGTCGGCGGTGCTTTCGTCCACGATCGCCAGCAGTCCGAGGGCGGCGCCGGTCATCGCGCTGGCATGGTGGCCCATGATATAAAACCGTGAGATATCTGGTGCGCCGTCGCAGTCGAGCATCGTGGTCGACGCATTCAGCTTGACGGTGCTGCCGCAAATCATCGCAATCAGGTCGTCGTTGCTTGCGGTCGACGTCAGGTTATCCGCGCGGATGGTCTTGCGTATATAGCTTCGGATATCGGCGCGCGTTTTAGCGTCGAGTTCCGTGTAGAACCAATCGTAGATCACCCCCAGCGCCGCGACACGCGGATTCATCGACCATTCGCCACCGACCAGGTAGTTCTGGATGCCAAAGATGACGTTGACGTACTTGCGGGCCGCCTCCAGGTACTGCGGATCTCCGGTCAGCTTGTAGGCCAGTCCCAAGGTCTTGGCGGCTTCGAGGATGGTGTTGCGGCTTCCGGTCGCGACATCGCATTCCGGGGCCTTGGGATCCTTGGCTGGACTGGCGGAGACCACGCACACGTCCTTGATCCGGCCGGCGAGAAAAGCGGCATTGGTGAGGAACGCGGTGCGCGCGTTGCCCAATTCATAGTCTATCCGGTCGAATCCCCAGACCTGGTTCCCGCCGCCATCCCGCACGACCAGATCCGTGACGATATCGCCTCGGCGCCCCTGAAAATCGAACCGCTGATTACCTGGCTGCCAGGTGTAGCCGAGGTCTTTATAGGAAACGGGTTCCACGGAAATAGCTTTGTCCGCCGACACTTCGACATGCCCCGAGGCGCTGTCGTAGCTCAGCGTAATTCTGTTCTGCTCGCCAGGCCTGACGTAGACATTGGAGAACGCAAAGTAACCCCCTCCGGCTTTGATGAGCGCGATCTGTATCCTCAACTTCTGCTCGCCCGATTCTGCCGCGGCATTGTCCACGTGACGGATCATGATGGCGTTTGTAGCCGTACTCCCAGTCCCCAGCAGCATTGCATCGACCGGATCACCGGCAGTCCTTGGTGCCGCAGTCAGCGTAAATTCTATCTTGCCTTTATCCTGCGGGAACGGGTTGCCATGGGGTAGCGTTTGCTTGAGTTGCTCAATATCGGTTTGCGTGGCATACAAGCGCGGGTGAACCGGCTTGATGCTGCCGGGTATTGCGAGCGCATTGCAGGACAGTCCAATACCGGCAAGTAAAGCGAAACAGCTGAGTGGGGCGATACGCATGAAAGACTCCAAAAGGAACGGAGCACGATAGTATCAAAAATATATCATTGCAAACTACACAAAAATCCACACATTCATTCTCCCGGGGCATGCGCTGTCCGGCCGCCCCCCCCCCCCCCACAAGCGATGCCTGCGGCGATCTGGGGCGGCCTGCTCACTAGCGGCTAACGCAGCGCCTTCAATACCGGCGCCAGGGCGGCGATCAGGTGGGCCGGGGACACCGGCTCGCCGCCCTCTTCCCAGGCATTCTGGAACTCGGCGATCTCCAGGCCGACCACCTCCGATTCCGCCAGCACCGTGCAGGCGGCGCGCAAGTCCTCCAGCGACAGTCCGTCTTCATGCACATAATCGGTGGGCACGATGCCGGGGTTGAGCACATCGCAATCGAGGTGCATGTAGACGGCGCGCCCGCCGACGGCAGCGCGCAGCCGGTCGGCCAGCCCAGGCCCGGGCGCCACATGCGTCACCGCGCCCGATGCGATCAAGCGCAGCTCCGCCGGATCGAGCGCGCGCTGCCCCACCAGCACGACATTCGACAGCGCCAGGCCAGCCCCAAAGCCGGACGCCCACAAGCCCGCAGGCCCGGACAACGCCATGCCACCCAGGTAGCCGCTGTCGGTGGTGGTGGGCGTATTCAGGTCGGCATGCGCGTCGAACCACACCACGCAGGCATCCGGGCGATAGCGCGCCACCACCGGCAAGGTCGCCAGCGAGGCGGCGCAACGGCTCGTCGCGCTCAATGGCTTGGCGCGGCGGGCGAACACCTCGACCAACTGCGCGGCCAACGCATGCAGGCCCGGCATGGCCTCGTTCAATTCCGTCTGCCATCCCGCACCGAGCGCCGGCGCCGGCGTGCCGACGACGGTGACGCCAACGCCGAGTTGTTCGGCCAGCATGCACGCCACCGACTGCGCGCCAGGTATCGCCAGGTTGTTGTGATCCGCCACACGCCCCTGGAACAGGGTAATCGCCACTTCGGTCATAGCCTACCTCCTTAAAAACAGAGACTGTAGCCGTACGGGCGCATGCAGTAAAATTAATCAATTTCAGGAATGATAAGAATTTCTTATGCAAGACTACAAACTGTTCGCCGCCCTCACCGCCGTCATCGACACCGGCAGCTTTGAACGGGCGGCGGGAAAGCTGTTCATCACGCCGTCGGCCGTCTCCCAGCGGATACGCCAGCTGGAAGAGCGCATGGGCCAGACCCTGGTGGTGCGCAGCACGCCGGCCATCGCCACCACGACCGGCATGCGCCTGCTGCGCCACGCGCGCCAGGTCGCCCTGCTCGAACAGGAATTGCAGGACGATCTGCAGGGCGACGACCGCGAACGGCTGGTCGAGCTGCCGATCGCCATCAACAACGACTCGCTCCACACCTGGTTCATCCCGGCGGTGACGGAGATCCTGGTGGCGGAACGCCTGCTGCTGCAGCTGAAGGTCGAAGACGAGGCGCATACGCTGGGCCTGTTGAAGAACGGTGATGTGCTGGGTTGCGTGACCAGCGTCGAACATCCGGCCAGCGGCTGCACCAGCACGCGCCTGGGCGAGATGCGCTACCGCTGCATCGCCACGCCGGCCTTCGCCGCACGCTACTTCCCGCGCGGATTGAGCCGGGAAGCGCTGCTGCGCGCGCCGGCCATCACCTTCGGCAGTGCCGACACGCTGCACACCAATTTCCTCGCCAGCCGGTTCGCGGTGGCGGTCGGTGAGTTCCCATCGATGACGGTGCCCTCGGTGCATAGCCTGCTGCATTGCATACAGGGAGGCCTGGGCTACGGCATCTGCCCCGAACTGCAATGGGAAGAAATGCTGGCGGCCGGCGCGCTGGTCGACCTGATGCCGGCGGACCGCCCGGCAGTCCAGCTGCATTGGCACGCCTGGGAACTGCAAAGCCCGCGCATCGGCCGCTTCATCGAGCAGATGGTCGCGCAGGCGCGTATCCGGCTGCCGCAATAAGCCCCGCAGCTAGTCCGCCACCTGCCGCAGGGCTGGGTCGCCGTTCAGGGAAAACGGCATGGACCGGGACCAGCGGTTGGAGGATAGCGAGAACGTCAGCGCCCGCACCTGGTGATACCAGCCGGCCGGCACGTACAGCATGTCGCCCGGATTGACGATGACTTCGACCGTGGCGGCCTGGCGCGCCAGCGGGAACTTCTCGAAGTCCGGCGCCTCGGGATCGAACGGCGACCCAAACAGGATGGCGTTTGCCTCGTTCGGATACAGGAATTCGTCGTGATGCGGCGGCGCCAGGAAGATGCGCTTGGTGCCCCAGATCTGCGCGAAGATATTGTCGTCGTAGTCGCAATGCAGCGGCGTCACCGTGCCTGCGGGGCCGAGCCAGAAACGCGGCGGCCCCATTTTGTCGAAGTACGTGGGCCAGTGGCACAGCCGGTTCAATTCGCGCAGCTCCAGGTTGCCCAAGTACGGCGGCAGATCGTGCGTGCCTGCCGCAACCAGCTCCAGATACTCCAGCATCGACATGTCCTGCATCGCCCGGTCAGGCGCGAACGCGGTGTTAATGTAGTCCCCCACCCGCGCCCGCACCGGCAGATGGCTGTAGTGATCGCGCAGCGCCTGCGGCGTCAGGCCGCACAGCGGCCAACGGTCGACCAGCCCGGTCATCAGAAACGGCAGGCCTTCCGCCGCGCGCTTGCGGAAAGCGGCGGCACCGAGCGCCCGCAAACGCGGCACTTCGGTCATCGCCGGCAGCGTGCGGGACACGCGCTTGATCGCCTCGCGCATTTCCTGGATCGACGTGACGCCGCGCACCTGCGCATCCTTGCGCTCGCGCGCCTGCTTTTGAGCGGCAGGGTCGGCGGCCCACGCAGACTCCGATTCCTGCCTGGTAGGCGGCAACCGAGGTGCTTCCGCCGTTTTCTTCTCTTTCGACATATCCCGAACTTAATTTTTTGCAGGGCGATAGTATAACTGCTCGCCCTCAAAACAGTTCGTCAAGCTGCTCGAAGAACTCCCGCTTTGCGGGTGCATCGGGCACGCCCAGCACATCGAGAAATTGTGCCGCGCTGTGCTCCGACACATCGTCGCGCAGGTTGCGGTGGACGAAGGCGATGTCCAGCCAGCGGTCCGCCAGCCCTCCCCGTCCGGCGTCGATGAAGTGCAGCTCGCCGCGATGGTCGACCAACACGTTGTTGTCACACAGGTCGCCATGCGAGAACACCAGTTCCTCGCTGGGGATGGTGGCCCGCAAGCGCGCCAGCAGGTCCGCCGGCGTGGCCAGCCCCGGCCACTGCTCGAAATCATAGTCCTCGTCGATCAGCCCTTTGCCGATCAGGTAATCGAGCTCCCGCAGCCGCACCGCCACGCCGGAGTCGAACGGACAATCGGCCACGGACACCGATTGCAGCTGGCGCAGCGCAGCGCGGAACAGCTCCAGCACCGGGCGGCCCTCGGCGATCAGCGACGACAGCGGCACGCCCGGCACGGCGCGCGTGACCATGCATTCGCCATCATCGGCCGGCCCGGCGAGGACCACCTCCGGCACGTTCAACCGTCCGGCCAGCCATTGCAGCACCTCCGCCTCGCGCATCACGCTGTAGGTGGTGGACGCATACACCAGCGGCGACGTCTTCAGAAAAAAGACCTCCCCCCCGCGCCGGAAGCGATGGACCTGGCAGGGCGACTCGCCGATCGCGTCCCGCTGCAGAACGGCGTCGCCGATAAAGCCCGCGATGGCGGATGGCAGCTTGAATCGCATACACCCTCTTTTCAGATGTCAAAAATGCCACGATATTATGCATTCCTTGTTAGATGGTCAAATTTCCTTGACAGCGACGCCGTCGATCTCGTACATTTAAGGCCATGACCTCGCATCTGCACCTATCCGCTTTCCTGCTGCCGTCTGCTAGCGCCCTATCGCTAGCAGCGCGCCTACTAGCACGCGCTTAATCCGCGTTCCAGCTGTACCCCAGTGCCGGCCATAAGCCGCACCTGTCTACAAATCCCAGGAAAGTTTGCACCGATGTTCCCAGCCTTGTCGCTACTGCTAAAACTACCGATCGGTTGCCGAGCCTAGTATCCCGTGGCCGCACGGCAGCCCCTCGCCACAACAGAGCGCCAGCACCGATACGTCGGACCGCGGCATCCAGCATTTCCCAATTTGAGACTCAGGAGCACCCCATGATGTTGCAGAACCCAGCAGCGAAGTACCGCGCCTTCCCACCCGTACAATTGTCCGACCGCCAGTGGCCGAACAACGTGATCTCCAAGCCGCCGATCTGGATGAGCACCGATCTGCGCGACGGCAACCAGGCCCTGATCGAACCGATGAGCGCCGAGAAAAAACTGCGCTTCTTCGAACTGCTGGTCAAGGTCGGCCTCAAGGAAATCGAAGTGGGCTTCCCTTCCGCCTCGCAGACCGATTTCGACTTCGTGCGCAAGCTGGTCGAGGAAAACCGCATCCCCGACGACGTCACCATCATCGTGCTGACCCAGTCGCGCGATGAACTGATCCGCCGCACCGTGGAATCGGCGGCCGGCGCCAAGCGCGCCATCGTCCACCTGTATAACTCGGTGGCGCCGGTGTTCCGCAAAGTGGTGTTCGGCATGTCGCGCGAGGAGATCACCAACATCGCCACCACCGGCACCAAGCTGGTGAAGGAATTGATCAAGCAGCATCCGCAGACCGAATGGGGCTTCGAGTACACGCCTGAATCGTTCTCCACCACCGAACTCGATTTCTCCAAGCATATCTGCGACGCCGTCACCGCGATCTGGGAACCGACCCCGCACAACAAGATGATCATCAACCTGCCGTCGACGGTGGAGTGCAGCACTCCCAACGTCTACGCCGACCAGATCGAATGGATGTCGCGCAAGCTGGCGCGCCGCGATTCGCTGATCATCAGCGTCCACCCGCACAACGACCGCGGCACCGCCGTCGCCTCGGCCGAAATGGCCGTGATGGCCGGCGCCGACCGCGTCGAGGGCTGCCTGTTCGGCAACGGCGAACGCACCGGCAACGTCGACCTGGTCACGCTGGCCTTGAACCTGTACACGCAAGGCGTGCACCCGGGCCTGGACTTCTCCGACATCGACGAAGTACGCAAATGCGTCGAAGAATGCAACCAGTTGCCGGTGCATCCGCGCCATCCATACGTGGGCGACCTGGTGTTCACCGCCTTCTCCGGCTCGCACCAGGATGCGATCAAGAAGGGCTTCGCCCAGCAGCAGGAAGGCGCGCTGTGGGAGATCCCTTACTTGCCAATCGACCCGCAGGACCTGGGTCGCAGCTACGACGCCGTCATCCGCGTCAACAGCCAGTCCGGCAAGGGCGGCATGGCTTACTTGCTGGAGCAGGATTACGGCCTGGTGCTGCCGCGCCGCTTGCAGATTGAATTCAGCCGCGCGGTGCAGGCCGTGGCCGATTCCACCGGCCTGGAGATCACCGCAGAAGGCATCTACGACATCTTCAACAAGGAATACTTCGAGCAGACCTCGCCGTATGCCTACAACGCGCACAAGATGGTGGAAGACACCAGCAGCGACGAGCCGGTGCAGATCGACATCGCCCTCACCCACCGCAAGGCGCCGCTGGCGCTGCAAGGCGGCGGCAACGGCCCGATCGACGCCTTCGTCAACGCGCTCGGCCTGGACATCAAGCTGATGGACTACCATGAGCACTCGATCGGCTCCGGCGCCAACGCCAAGGCGGCCTGCTACGTCGAACTGCGCCTGGCCAATGGCCCGACCTTGTTCGGCGCCGGCATCGACAGCAACATCGTCACGGCCTCGTTCAAGGCGGTGCTGAGCGCCGTCAACCGCCAGCTCTCGCAGCAGCAAGCTGCGGCAGCACCAGCGGGCGCCGACGCCACCGCATGATCAAAACCGCACTCTCCGCCGCCATCTTCCTGATGGCGGCCGCCGGCGCCCACGCAACGCCGCCCACCGGCCAGGACGCCCTGGCCGGCGCGCAGATCAAGGTCGATGTCGGCGGCCGCAAACTCAATATGTACTGCACCGGCAAGGGCTCGCCCACGGTGCTGTTCGAAGCCGATGGCGGCCGCGCGGGCTGGGATTGGTCGGCCGTGCTGCCGGAAGTGGCCAAGCGCACCCGCGCCTGCGTCTACGATCGCGCCGGCATGGGCGCCAGCGATCCGATCATGCGGGCATCGACGGTCGCCAACGCCAGCAAGGATTTGAACTTCCTGATCAAGAACGCCCGCCTGGACGCGCCCTTCGTGCTGGTGGGCGCGGGTTACGGCGCCATGGTGGCGCAGCACTACGCGTTGCGCTCGCGCGGCGCCGTCACTGGCCTGGTGCTGGTGGACGCGATGCACGAAGACGCGCTGCCTACGGACCGCGCCGCCAGCCTCGATGCGGCGCTAGCCTGCCTGGCTGCGGCGGAAGACGGCAAGACCATCGCCGCCTGCGCCTATCCGGCCACCGCCATCAACGGCGAAATCGGACCACGGCTGGCGGCGGCCCAGGCGGCGCAAGTGGCCAAGCCATCCTACTGGCGCGCCCGCGCCTCGGAGCTGGACAGCCTCGAGACCAGCGCCGGCCAGATGCGCACCGCGCGCAAGCCGTTCGGCGAGCTGCCGATGGCTGAAGTGCGGCATGGCGAACCGGCCACCATCGTCGCGGCAGTGATGGAAGTGCTGGACAAACAGAAGTAAGCTTAGACGCGCGGATGCCGCCAGACGGCCGCGCGCTTCTCCCTGAAGAACTCCCAGGCGGCTTCCGCCACCTCGAAGTCGGCGTTCTGTCGGCCTGTCAGCCTGTTGATGAAATAGGGATAGCGCTTGCTGCCGCTTGGCTCTGCGTGGCCGCCGTTCTCGATTTTATACAGCCCCACTTGCAACCCGTCCCCGGCCTCGCCCCACATCATGCGCGTGGCCCGCGTCCTATCCCACCGGTTGCGACGCGGGATCTCAAGCACATTCGGTTCATCAGGAAGGCCGGCCAGTTCGCGCCAGACCCTGGCGCTGTCCTCGATGCTGCTGACCGGATCGAGGAAACCCAGCGTATAAAAGAATTTACCTCCCCGGTAAGGCATCAGCGGATCCGCCGTGCAGCCCATGATCAGCGCCGGCAGCGCGGCCGTGGGCATCCGCGCCGCGTGCGGAGGCGGCATGCAGGCGAGGACGGTCGAGAATGCAGCCAGCTTGTGTGGAATCTCCACCGCCGCGCGGTAGGTCAACAAACCGCCACGGGAAACGCCGATCAGATAAACGCGGCTGGCGTCCACGTCGTAATCGGCCACCGCCTTGTCGATCAGCGCCCCGATGAATGCTACGTCGTCCTTCTTCGCCACCTTCTCCGCGCTCGCGAAGCAATCGCTCCAACCGCCCACGCCGGCGTCCGGCGCGATCACCACGATGTCGTCACGCTCGGCGATCTCCAGCCAGACCGAAAGCGGAGACGGCGGATATGCCTTGCCCATCACCTGCTCCGCCGACGCGCCGGCGCCATGTACGACGATGACCAGCGGCCGCTTGCCCGATGACGGCCGGCCCGATCGCGCGAGCAGATAGCGGCGCACTCCATCAGGCCGCAAAAGCGTCTCCTGCGTCACCTGTGCGCATGCGGCATTGACGGCGGCAGTCCCGAGAAACGTGGCCTTCAAGCCCGCGCGTATGCGTCCCAACATGTAGCCTCCATAGACAATAGTGTCACAATACTATGCGTCGTCACTCCCGCGCAACAACCGCCGGCAAGCATTTTCGCCGCAGTGCACCATTGTCGATATACTGGCTACTCGCCCGGTGTCCTCATGGAGTGATACATGAATATCTCGAACCTGAAAATCGGTGTGCGGCTTGCGGTCGCATTTGGCGCGGTGCTGGTCTTGATGGCGGTGTTGATCGGCGTCGGCCTGCAAAGGCTGAACAGCATCAGCCAGCTCAACGCGGTCATCATCGACAAGGACTGGGTCAAGGCCGATGCGGCGGCCACGGTCGGCAGCACCACCCGCGCCAACGCGGCGCTGACGCTGGAACTCTTCACCACCACCGATGCAGCGCGCACGGCGGAAATCTACCGCGAGATGGACGTCAACAAGAAGACCATCAGCGCCGCGCTGGAAACCCTGGACTCCCTGATCTACACCGACGAAGGCAAGGCCCTGATGCTGACCATCCGCGAGCAGCGCAAGGCCTACGTCGCATCGTTCACGCAGGTCGGCAAGATGCTGGCCGGCGGCCAGCGCGACGAAGCGCAAGCCGCGCTGCGCGCCGACATGCTGCCCAAGCTGGCCAAGGTGCAGGCCAGCATCCGCCAGCTGGCGGATCTGCAAAAATCCGTGGTCATCTCCAACGGTGAACTGGTCAAGCACGATATCGCGATGGCCAGCCAGATGATGGGATGGCTCGGCATCGTGGCGCTGGCGCTGGGCCTGGCCTTCGCCTGGCGCGTCACGCGCTCGATCACCGATCCGATCAGCCACGCCCTGAAGATGGCGCGCGCCGTCGCCTCCGGCGACCTGACCTCCCGCATCACCAATGATCAGAGCGACGAAATGGGCCAGCTGCTGGGGGAACTGGGCAAGATGAACGACAACCTCGCCAGCATCGTCGGCCGCGTACGAACGGGCACAGGCGCGATCACCACTGCCTCGGCGGAAATCGCCAGCGGGAATATGGACCTGTCCTCGCGCACCGAGCAGCAAGCCAGCTCGCTGGAGGAAACCGCCGCCTCGATGGAAGAATTAACCAGCACCGTCAAGCAGAACGCCGCCAATGCGCAGCAGGCCAACGAACTGGCGCTGTCGGCGACACAGGTGGCGCAGCGCGGCGGCGACGTGGTGGCGCAGGTGGTCGGCACCATGAACTCGATCAACGACTCGTCGCGCCGGATCGTCGACATCATCGGCGTCATCGACGGCATCGCCTTCCAGACCAACATCCTCGCGCTGAATGCGGCGGTGGAGGCGGCGCGCGCGGGCGAACAGGGGCGCGGCTTTGCGGTGGTGGCGTCGGAGGTGCGCAACCTGGCGCAACGCTCGGCCGGCGCCGCCAAGGAAATCAAGACGCTGATCGACGATTCAGTGGACAAGGTGGCGGCCGGCGCGCGCCTGGTCGACCTGGCCGGCAGCACCATGAACGAAGTGCAGGACAGCGTGCGCAAGGTGACCGACATCGTGGCCGAGATCACGCTGGCCAACCGCGAGCAGACCGGCGGCATCGAGCAAATCAATATCGCCATCAGCCAGATGGACCATGTGACGCAGCAGAACGCCGCGTTGGTCGAAGAGGCGGCAGCCGCCGCAGCGGCGATGCAGGACCAGGCCGGCCAGCTGAATCAGGTGGTCAGTCAGTTCCGGCTGGCGGTTTGACGGCGAGTGCTCGCGACATCATGATTTCGTCGTAAAACCGGCCGTCGACGATCATCGAGTCCGGCTCGCGGCCGAACTCGATGAAGCCCAGCGATTCATACAGGCCAACCGCTTCCGCATTGCCGGCGGTGACGGAGATCGTCATGCGCAGTACGCCGTCCAGCATGGCGGCACACGCCATCACCTGTTCCATCAGGCGCCGCCCTATGCCCCTGCCACGGTGCGACTCGGCCACGTACATCGCATACACAAAGGCTTTGTGACGAACCTTGAGCGCCGTCTCGCGCGCCAGGCCGACGATGCCGACCAGCTGATCGCCGTCGAAAGCGCCGAACACGATGCGCCCCGAATCCGGCGCCAGCCGCGCTTCGGTGGTGGAAAGCGGCGTGTCGCATTCCTCCTCGTAACTGGAACCAAAAGCGGAAGCCGATTCGCGCAAGCCGGCCAGCCGCAGGGACCGGAACGCGGCAGCATCGGATGAAAGCAAACGGCGAATTGACATGGCGCTCCCAGGCTAGTGAATCGCCAATTATAGCGGCAGCTCGAAGCGATAGCCTACGCCGTAGACCGATTGCAGGCATTCAGCGTCTGGCAGCTTGCGGCGGATGTTCTTGATGTGGGAATCGACGGTGCGGTCGCTGATGTCGCGCTGGTCCTGGTGCGCAAAGTCCAGCAATTGCTGACGCGTGTAGACCCGGCTTGGATTGTCGATCAACTCGGCCAGCAGGCGGAACTCCAGCGGCGTGAGCGCCAGCGCGGCGCCCTTGTGCAGCACGCGCATGCCGGCGCGGTCGATCTGGAACGGCGAGGCAGGCGCAGTGGGCGCCGTCGCAGCCGCTGTCGCGCCGCTACGACGTAGATGCACACGCACTCGCGCCACCACCTCGCGCGGGCTGAATGGCTTGCAGACATAGTCGTCGGCGCCGCTGTCCAGGCCCAGCAAACGGTCGATCTCGTCCACGCGCGCGGTCAGCATGATGATCGGCAGCTGCGAGAAGGCGCGCACTTCGCGGCACACGCCGATGCCGTCCAGTTCCGGCAGCATCAAATCCAGCAGCACCAGGTCCACGCCGCCGTTGCGGATGGTGTCGACCGCGCTGCGGCCGTCGGCGGCGAGCCGGATTTGCCAGCCGGCGGCGTTCATGTAGTCCGCCAGCAGCGCGGCGATCTTGGTGTCGTCTTCGACGATCAGGATAGTGGGCATGTAATCGCTTCCTATGTTTTCAACGGCAGGCGCACCAGCATCTTGACGCCGCCCAGCACCGACGACGTGGCGACAATGGTACCGCCGTGCGCTTCCACCAGCGCTTTGCAGATCGCCAGTCCCAGCCCGCTGCCACCGCGTTCGCGCGTGCGGGCGCCGTCCACGCGGTACAGCCGCTCGAAGATGCTGCCCAGGACGGCGGCCGGTACGCCCGGCGCGCTGTCCTCCACTACGACCTCGGCGAAGCCGCCGGCGCAGCTCAGCGCGACCACGATCTGGCCGCCTTTGTCGGTGTAGCGCAGGCTGTTTTCCAGCAGGTTGGTGACCACCTGCTGCAGGCGGCCGGCATCGCCTTGCAGCACCACGGGCGCAGGCGGCAGGCTCCAGCTCAGGTCCAGGCCACACGCCTGCGCGCGCGGCTGGTAGCGTTCCAGCGTGGGGCGCAGCAGTTCGCCGAGATTCAGTTCATGCCAGTGGTAGTGCAGGTCGCCGGCATCGGCCATGGTCAGCTGGTGCAGGTCGTCGACCAGTTTATTCAAGCGTAGCACCTCGGCGTGCAGCGATTGCAGCGCGTTGGCGTCGGCCTTGCGGATGCCGTCCAGCAGCGCCTCGATCTCGCCGCGTATCACCGTCAGCGGCGTGCGCAGTTCGTGCGACACGTCGGCCAGCATCTTGCGGCGCTGGCGTTCGCTATCCTCCAGCGCTTCGGCCATGGCGTTGACGTGCAGCGCCAGCTCCGCCACTTCGTCGCGCGACAGCAAGGGTGCGCGGGCGCTCAACTCGCCCAGCGCCAGCCGCGCCGTGACGTCGCGCAGCGCGGCCACGGGCCGCAGCAGGTGGCGGGCAAGCCAGATCGCCGCCAGCACGGCAAGGCCGATCAATCCGGCGGACAGCAACAGGATAGATTGCAGTTGTTCGCGCAGGAAGACGGTGGCGCTGGCGTCGGCACCGCCTGTTTCGCGCAACGGCATCAGGCGCATGTGGCCGACCACCACGCCATCGACCTTGATGGCGCGTTCGGCGCCGACCTGGATGTCCGGAGGGCCGATCAGTTTATGGCCCTGGGCATCGGTGATGGAGAGGCGCTGCGCGAAGTCCATCGGGTCGTTGCGGCGCGGTGGCGCTTCGCCGGGACGGGCTTCCGGTGGCGGCAGATCGGCTTCCGGTGGCGGCTCGCGGCGCGGCGGCCGGGCTGGATTGCCATACTCGCCCTGCTCGCCTTCCTGCTCCGGAGCCGGGTGGCCTCGCGGCGGCGGTGGCGGCCGGCGCTCACGGCGTGGACGGCGCGCGTCGCCATCGGGCTCGAAGACCTGGCTGCGCGGCGTGATCCTGTTGAGCAGTTCGCCGAGCGCGCGCGGTTGCCCGCGCAGCCAATCGAAATTGCCCTCGGTCCGGTAACGGTCCTCCAGCAGCTCGCGCAGCTGGTCGAAATCCTGGACCTGAAGATCGTTGAGATAGGCGACGAAGCCGCGCTTGAGGTTACTGCTGGCGACCCACGCCATCGTGCCCACGCACAGGATGACGATAGCGATGACCGCCAGCGCGATCTTGCGGGCGATGGTCAACCGCATGGCTGGCTCCTTGGCTTCATGCCTCCATCATAACCGCCAAATGTGGAGAAATTATGAGCGACTGACAAAAACGCGACACCGCCGCCGGCCTTCATTTTTTCTACACAATTGGGCGTCAATCTCGCACCGTCATCACACCAGACGGAGAACACCATGTATCAACGCGCGCTTTACCTGACACCGGCCATCGCCGCCGCAGCCCTGCTGGCCGCATGCGGCGGCAGCGATCCGACGGCGGACACCACGACCAGCGCAACCGCGCGCGTGCTGCAAGGCGGCGCACCCGCCGCCACCACGCTGGCGGCGGTCGCCGTGCAAGCGGCAGCAGTGCAGGCGGCCCCTCCGCCCGTCGTACTGGCGCCGGTGCCGAACGATGAAGGCGCCTCCCTCACCTTCAGCACCGTGGGCGCGGTGGACACCGCCAATCCCTTCTTCAAACCCTTCGGCAACGGCCGCTCCTGCGCCACCTGCCACCAGCCCGACAACGGCTGGAGCATAGGCCCGGACAAGCTGGCAGCGCGCTTCGCCAACAGCAACGGCGCCGATCCGGTGTTCCGCCTGGTGGACGGCGCCGTCTCACCGCTGGCGGCCACCGCCACGCTGGACCAGAAACGTGTCGCCTACAGCATGCTGCTGACCAAAGGCCTGATCCGCGTCGGCCTGCCGATGCCGGCCGGCGCCGAATTCTCGCTGGTCAAAACCGAAGACCCCTACAACTACGCCAGCGCCAAGGAGCTGTCGCTGTTCCGCCGCCCGCTGCCCACCACCAACCTCAAATTCAACAGCAGCGTGATGTGGGATAGCCGCGAAACCGCCAGCGATCCCGCCTCTGCCCTGTGCCTGAAGGACGTGCGCCCGGCCCAATGCTTCGCCACCCTCGACGCCAGCCTGCTACACCAGGCCAACAGCGCGGTGCGCGGCCACGCGCAAGCGGCGCAGGACCTGACCGCCGCCGAGCAGCGCGCCATCGTCGATTTCGAGAAAACGCTGTTCACCACCCAGGTCAGCTCCATCGACGCCGGCAGCCTGACCGACGCGGGAGCACTCGGCGGCCCTGCGCGGCTGGCGGCGAACGCCTTCTACTTCGGCATCAACGACCTCGAATCCGGCGACTACCAGACCGGCGCGCCCTTCAACCGCAACCTGATGGCGATCTTCGGCGCCTGGCGCAACCTGGACCGCCCTGCACCGCCGCCACCGCCACCGGCACGCGGCCGCCCCGCTCCGCCGCCGCCGGCAGCCCCAAGCCCGCAAAACCTGGCGCGCGCCTCGATCGCGCGTGGCGAACAAATCTTCAACAACAAGCCGTTCAACATCAGCGGCGTGGCCGGCTTCAACGACGAACTGCGGCGCCCTTTGCAGCGCGGCTCCTGCGCCAGCTGCCACGACACGCCCAATTCCGGCACGCATTCGGTGGTCCGCATGTTCAACACCGGCGTCTCGGATGGTGCGCGCCGCACGGCGGACATGCCGCTCTACACGCTGCGCAACAACGTCAGCGGCGAGACGGTCGCCACCAGCGATCCGGGTGCGGCCATGTTGACGGGTAAATGGAAGGATATCGGCCGGGTCAAAGTACCCAGCCTGCGCGGCATCGAATCGCGTTCGCCCTACTTTCACGACGGCTCGGTGCACACGATCGAAGACATCGTGACTTTCTACGACAAGCGTTTCAACATCGGCTTCACCGCGCGGGAGGCGGCCGACCTGGCGGCCTTCATGAAGGCACTGTAAAGCTTACGAAGCCAGGCGCGCCAGCCGGATGCCGGTGAACTGCCAGCGGGCGCCGGCAGGGAAGAAATTACGGTAGCTGGCGCGCGCATGGCCGTCCGGCGTGGCGCAGGACGAGCCGCGCAGCACGTACTGGTTCAACATGAACTTGCCGTTGTACTCGCCCAGCGCGCCGGGCGCGCTCTGGAAACCGGGATAGGCGGCGTAGCTGCTGCTGGTCCACTGCCAGCAGTGGCCGAACATTTGCAACAGGCCGTCGTCATCAGCGGCGCCTGAAGGATGCAGCGTACCCGTTTCCACCTCCGCCTGCGCGGCGGCGAATTCCCATTCCGCCTCGGTAGGCAGGCGGGCGCCGGCCCAATGGGCATAAGCATCCGCTTCAAACAGCGACAGATGCGTCACGGGCAACGACAGGTCCAGCGGCTGCGCGCCATGCAGAGTGAATTCCCGCCACTGGCCCTGCTCGTCCTGCTGCCAGTACATCGGACTATTCAGGCTCTGGCTGCGCACCCAATCCCAGCCCTCGGCCAGCCACAACGCCGCATTGAAGTAGCCGCCGGCGGCGACAAACTCAAGATACTCGCCATTCGTCACCAAGCGCGACGCCAGCTCGAACGGCGCCACGTACTGCTTGTGGCGCGGCAGCTCGTTGTCGAAGCAAAACCCGCTGCCGTGATGGCCGATGTCCGTCAGGCCACCCGCGAACGGCAGCCAGGCCATCGCCGGCGCGGCCTTGGCCCGCGCCAGCGGCACGTCCATATACTCCGGCAGCAGCGCGCTTTGCGCCAGCAGGTGCTTGACGTCGGTGAGCATCAGCTCCTGGTGCTGCTGCTCGTGCTCCAGACCCAGCGTGACCAGCATCGCCAGCTGCGCGCGCTGTTCCGCATCGAGATCGCTGGCCAGCAGGCGGGCCACGCGGGCGTCGACGTCGGCCCGATAGGCACGCACCTGCGCCATCGCCGGCCGCGTCAGCAGGCCGCGCTGCGCGCGCGGATGCTTCTCGCCGATGCCGTTGTAGTAGGAGTTGAACAGCACCCGGAACGCCGGATGGAACGGCGCAAAGCCTGCCTCCATGCGTTCAAGGATGAAGGTCTCGAAGAACCACGTGGTGTGCGCCAGATGCCACTTGATCGGACTGGCGTCCGGCATCGATTGCGCGCCGCAGTCCTCGTCGGTCAGCGGCTCGGCCAGCGCCAGCGAACGGCGGCGCACCTTGTCATAGCGGGCGTGGAGGTCTTGCTGCGGCGGGCGCATGTCCATAGGCGTGATCGGCTTTCAGGCAGGGATAACCCTGGCGTGGATGACGGCGAACCAGTTCGACGGATCGGTCCAGACCTGGGCCGTGGCGAAGCCGGCGCGTTCCAGCAGGTTGACGAAGGACTGCCGCGTGTACTTGTAGCTGTCCTCGGTGTGGACACGCTCGCCGCGCGCAAAATGGCGTTCGCCATCGGCCCAGCGCACGGTCAGCGCGGCGCGCGCTTCCAGGTGCATTTCGATGCGGCTGTCGGCCTCGTTGAAGAAGGCGCGGTGCTGCCATTGGGCGACATCGAAGTCGGCGCCGATCAGGTGGTTCAGATGGCGCAGCATGTTCAGGTTGAAGGCCGCAGTCACGCCCAGCCCATCGTCGTAGGCCGCGTCCAGCACGGCGCTGTCCTTGATCAGGTCTACGCCGATCAACAGGCCGCCGTCCGCGCCCGCGTTGGCGCGCAGGCCGCGCAGGAAGTCGACCGCCTGCTCCGGCGAGAAATTGCCGATCGACGAACCGGGATAGAAGAACAGCCTGCGGCCTGGCCGCACGCTGTCCGGCAGCTCGAAGCCGTGGGAGAAGTCCAGCCCCAACGCCGTCATCTCGATATCGGGGAAGCGCTGCTGCAGGCGGCTGACCGCCTCGGTCAGGAAATCACGCGAGATATCGACCGGCACATACTGCGCCGGTTGCAGCAGCGGGAACAGGCTGGCGGCCTTGGCGCAATTGCCCGCGCCCAGGTCGATCAGCGTGGCGCCGGTGCCGATCACGGCCGCCATGTCGGCGCCGTGCCCGGCGAAGATGCCGGCCTCGGTGCGGGTCGGATAATATTCGGGCAGCTCGCAGATGGCCTCGAACAGCTTGGAGCCGAGGCCGTCGTACAGGTATTTGGGCGAAATATGCGGCCTGGCGGCCAGCAGGCCGGCGCTGATCTCGGCGACCACCCCGGCACTGCCGTGCGCAGCTTGCCGCTGCGGCGGCGCTGGCGTGTTGCTTGCGTCGGGCGAAACAACACGGATCGCCGAGGAGCGGGACATCTGCATAGAAGCTCTGCCTTTAAAGGAGGTCATCCCATTTGCGGATAACATTTTTGTTATGATAGCCGAATATCCATTTTGCAGCGCCGGGCTCACAAAACTGTGCGGTCCTTCACATTCGTCGCAACAGAAGTACAAATCTTACAAAAAAGGCACACGACCATGACTTTCTCCGCCATGCGCACGATCAAATCCCTGTTTGCCGCCGGCCTGATGCTGGCAGCAGCCCACTCCCAGGCCCAGTCGGCCGACCACGTGTTCCGCGTGTCCGCCATCCCGGACGAAGCGCCGACCGAATTGCAGCGCAAGTTCAAGCCGCTGGGCGAATACCTGGAGAAGAAGATCGGCATGAAGGTTGAATTTACGCCGGTGACCGACTACGCCGCTTCGGTTGAAGCGCTGATCAACAAGAAGGTCGACATGGTCTGGTTCGGCGGCTTCACCTTCGTGCAAGCCAAGGACCGCAGCAAGAACCAGATCACGCCGCTGGTGCAGCGCGCCGAGGACGAGAAGTTCCGCTCGGTCTTCATCACCACCAACAAGGACATCAACAAGCTGGAAGACCTGAAGGGCCACACGCTGAGCTTCGGCTCCGAGTCGTCGACCTCGGGCCACCTGATGCCGCGCTCCTTCCTGCTGGCCGCCAAGATCAACCCGGACACCGACCTGAAACGCATCGCCTTCTCCGGCGCGCATGACGCCACCGTTGCCGCTGTCGCAGGCGGCAAGGTCGATGCCGGCGCGCTGAACATCTCGGTCTGGGAAAAACTGATCGCCGAGAAGAAGGTCGATCCGGCCGTGGTCCGCGTGTTCTACACCACGCCAGGCTACTATGACTACAACTGGAGCGTGCGTACCGACATGAACGCCGACCTGAAGAAAAAACTGACCGACGCCTTCCTGGCGCTGGATCCGAAGAACCCGCAGGACAAGGTCATCATGGACCTGCAGCGCGCCTCCAAGTTCATCCCGACCAAGGCCGAGAACTACACCGCGATCGAAGCCGCGGCACAGAACGCGGGCCTGCTGAAGAAGTAATCGATGTCCACTTACCACCTGCAGAACCTGACGGTGCGCCATCTCGGCGCATCGCGGGCGGCCGCACTGCATGCGATCTCGTTGACGATACAACAGGGCGAGCAACTGGCCCTGATCGGCCCATCCGGCGCCGGCAAGACCACCTTGCTGGCGACGCTGGCCTGCGCCCACCAGCCGGCTGAAGGCAGCTTCCAGGCCTTCGGCGTCGATCCGTGGGCGCTGGGCCACGCCGAACGCCACCGCCTGCGCGCGCAGCTGTTCCTGGCGCCGCAGACGCCGCCGCTGCCGCCGCGCCAGCGCGTGGTGACGGCGGTGCTGGCCGCGCGCCTGCCGCAATGGAGCTTGTGGCGCGCCTTGGTATCGCTGGTCAAGCCGGCCGACCCGGAAGCGGCGTGGCAGGCGCTGTCGCGCTTCAACCTGGGCGACAAACTATATTCCCGCGTCGACCGCCTGTCCGGCGGCGAACGCCAACGCTGCGGCCTGGCGCGCCTGCTGCTGTCGCCGGCCAAGGCGCTGCTGGTGGACGAGCCGCTGTCCGCGCTCGACCCGGTGCTGTCCGAGCTGACGCTCACCACGCTGCGCGATGAAGCCAAAGCGCGCAACGCCACGCTGATTTGCAGCCTGCACCAGGTCGACCTGGCGCTGAGCCACTTCCCCCGCATCGTCGCCCTGCGCGACGGCCGTATCGAATTCGACCTGCCGCGCGCCCAGGTCACTCCTGACATGATCGCCGCGCTGTACCAGGGCGAGCAGCCCGCCGCCAGCCCGCGGCCGCTGGACGAGGCCATGGCCGTCAAGCTCGGCGTCGGCGCCTGTCTGTAATGGCGACATTGACTGCCCATCCAGATCCGGCCTGGCGCGGCCGCGTCGTCGCCACCGCCGTCTGCCTGCTGATCCTGTGGCCGACGCTGGTGGTCACCGAATTCAAGCCTTGGACGCTGTTCGACTGGCAGAGCCTCAGCTCCACCGGCCGCTTCCTGGCGGACTTCCTGGTGCCCGCCCACAACGCCGAATTCCTCACCATGCTGCTGGAGCAGACCTGGCTGACCATCGCCATCGCCACCTCCGGCCTGGCGCTGGCGCTGCTGGGCGCCATCCCCGCCGCGTTGATCATCAGCGAGCAGCTGTCGATCTCGCGCCTGGGCACCGGCCGCATGCGGCCGCTGGCCAGGATCGTGCGGCAAACGGTGCGCTGGACGCTGGTGCTGCTGCGCAGCGTGCCGGAGCTGGTATGGGCGCTGCTGTTCGTGCGCATCATCGGCCTCGGGCCGACCGCCGGCGTGCTGGCCATCGCCCTCACCTACTGCGGCATGCTGGGCAAGGTCTACGCCGAGATCCTCGAATCGTCCGACGCCCACGCCAGCGACACGCTGCTGGTCAACGGCAGCGGGCGGCTGGCCGCGCTGCTGTACGGCGCGCTGCCGGAAGCGGCGTCGGAACTGATGTCCTATACCGTCTACCGCTGGGAGTGCGCGATCCGCGGCTCGGTGGTGATGGGCTTTGTCGGCGCCGGCGGCCTCGGTCAGCGCATGGACGAATCGATGAAGATGCTGGCCGGCGCCGAAGTGTCGTCGATGCTGCTGGTGTTCGTGCTGCTGGTGGCGCTGGCCGACCAGTTCTCCAAGATCCTGCGGAGGCGCCTCGGATGAACCATCCCATGATGCCCAAGCCGCCGCGCCGCGACTGGACCGTGCTGGCCATGCTGGCGATGGTGGCGGTGCTGGTGGTCGCCAGTTTCGCCTCGCTGCCCTTGAAGTGGCGCGAATTCTTCACGCTGGAAGCGGTCAACAGCACGCTGGAGCTGCTGGCCGGCTTCGCGCCGCCCGACCTGTCCACGCCCTTCCTGGTCAAGACCGGCTGGGCCGCCATCGAGACCATGGCCATGTCGGCGCTCGGCACGCTGCTGGCGGTGCTGGCCGGCCTGGCGTTCTCGCTGTCCGCGTCCGGCCGCTTCGGCCGTCCGGCGCGCGCGCTGATGCGCGCCCTGCTCAACGTGCTGCGCTCCATCCCCGAGCTGGTGTGGGCCTCGATCCTGCTGATCGCCTGCGGCCTGGGGCCGTTTGGCGGTACGCTGGCGCTGGCCGCGCACACCGCCGGCGTGCTGGGACGCCTGTTCGCCGATTCGCTGGAAAACGCCGCGCCGCTGCCGGAGCAAAGCCTGCGCACCAACGGCGCTTCCGCCGGCGCAGCCTTCTTCTACGCCACGCTGCCGCAAACGCTGCCGCAGATGCTGTCCTACACGCTGTACCGCTGGGAGAACAACATTCGCGCCGCCGCCATCCTCGGCGTGGTCGGCGCCGGCGGCCTGGGGCAGATGCTCAAGTACCACCTGTCGCTGTTCCAGATGCAGCAAGCCGCCACCGTCATCGTCGCCATGCTGCTGCTGGTCGCGCTGGTCGACGGCATCAGCTTTGCGCTACGCCGCGTCCTCACCCGCTAACCTCTATAAAAACTCCATGCTCGAACTGCGCAACCTGTCCAAGTCCTATGCCAGCGGCCGTCCGGTGCTGTCCAACCTGTCCTGGAACTTCAAGGCCGGCGAATTCGTCTCCATCATGGGCGACTCCGGTGTCGGCAAATCGACGCTGCTCAACCTGATCGCCGGCCTCGACACCCCGGACGCCGTGCCGGGCGACTCGCCCATCATCGTCGACGGCGTGCCGATGTCCGGCCTGGACGACGACGCCGCCACCAGGCTGCGGCGCGCGCGCATGGGCTTCATCTTCCAGGCCTTCCACGTGCTGCCGCACCTGACGCTGCTGCAAAACGTCGCCCTGCCGCTGCTGCTGAACGGCCTGCCGACCGAGCGCGCGGCGGAAATGCTGGAGGCCGTGGGCCTCGGTGGCCGCGGCGACGACTTCCCCCATCAACTGTCCGGCGGCGAAATGCAGCGGGTGGCGATCGCCCGCGCGCTGGTGCACCGCCCGGCCCTGGTGCTGGCCGACGAACCGACCGGTAATCTCGATCCGGATACCGCCCACAGCATCCTGACCTTGCTCCGGCGGGAAATTAAAGCCACCGGCGCGTGCGCGATCATGGTCACGCATTCGCAGGCGGCGGCCCAGATGACAGACAAAACCCTACAACTTTCAAAATCAGGCATACAAGAAACAACAATCGTCAACTCGTTTAAGCAATAAACAAGATAATTTTTTTATCAAACCCTCCCATTCTGATCTCCGCGTAGTATTATTGAAATTAACTTGCATGGTTATCAAGAATGTTGAGTTGCGTACCACATTCAGACCAAAAAAGTGTGGACGCTGGCCTTGCCGGGAAACGTAATTTTTTTCACGTTTTGAGCAAAGGAGGAGCAAATCATGAACGTACGGCAAAAAAAGCTGGAACTGATCGAAGCCATGAACCGCGCTCGGGCACTGGAACCTTCCAGTTTCGTGCCGAACAAGCTTCTTGACACTTTGATCGAAAAGATGAACCTGAAAAACGACGCAGAACTTTGCCGAGTTTTAGAGGTGCAGCCTCCCATCATCAGCAAGATCCGACACCGGAAATTGGCCGTCGGGGCTACCATCTTGCTGCGTATGCATGAAAAGTCAGATATCAGCATACGGGAATTGAAGGATCTGTCGACCGCGTCGATGCATTGAGCAGCCCAGCTGATCTTGCCATGCCAGGCGCCGGCATGCGGTATCCGGCGCCCTCTAATGCATATTGCGTACAGCCCAAACCCCGCTGAACGCCGCATTATCCCTCCTGTAGCGCCTCTTCCACACATTTCAATTTGATACTAGGCGACAAAAAATCAGGCTTATACTGATTTCCACGGTTCGTCTCCCGTATCGCGCATGTTCTTTTGCCCGTCAAAGGAAAACATCATGAAATGGTTCTACGATCTGAAAATCGCCACCAAACTGGTCACCTCCTTCATGGTCGTGCTGGGCCTGATGCTGGCCAACGGTCTTATTTCCATCGCCAACATGGGGACCATCAACGGCTCCACGCTGGACCTGTACACCAACTGGCTGCCCAGCGTGCGCACGGTCATGATGGTCCAGTCCGACCTGCTCACAGTGCGCCGCTGGGAACTGTCATCCTTTCTTTACAGCGACGGGCCGGCGCGCACCAACATCAATACCCGCATGGCGGCCGCTCTCGCCTCGCTAAGCAAGGATGCGGCCACCTACGCGGCGCAAGTATCCGAGCCCGAAGAGAAGCGCCTGCACGCGGAAATGGTCAAATCGATGACCGGCTATCTGGCCTCGCACGAAAAACTCATGAGCCTGCTGGCGGCAGGGCCGGATAAGGCCGACGACGCCAAGGCGCTGCTGTCCGGCGACTCGGCCCGGCAGCTTGGCGACGCACTCACCGTGATCGATCAACTGGTCAAGATCAATCTGGCAGGCGCGGATCAGTCGGGCCTGACGGCGGCCAAGGTGTTTGCCAACGCGCGCATGTGGACCATCGGGCTGCTGGCCGCCGCCATCGTGGGCGGCATGGCGCTGGCGATGTGGGTTGCGCGCATCATCTCGCGGCCGCTGCGCACCGCGCTGGACGTGGCGCAGCAGGTGGCCAAGGGCGACCTGACATCGTCGATCGAAGTCGAGTCGACCGACGAGACCGGACAGCTGATGCTGGCCCTGCGCAATATGAACGACAACCTGCTGAAGATCGTCGGCCAGGTGCGGCACAGCACCGACGAAATCGCCACCGCCTGCGGCGAGATCGCCACCGGCAACCTGGACCTGTCGGCGCGCACCGAGCAGCAGGCCAGCTCGCTCGAAGAGACGGCCAGCTCGATGGAGGAGCTGACTTCCACCGTCAAGCACAACGCCGACAACGCGCGCCAGGCCAACCAGCTGGCGGCCACCGCCACCAGCGTCGCGGCCAAGGGTGGCGACGTGGTGTCGCAGGTGGTCGACACCATGAATTCAATCCACGACTCGTCGCGCAAGATCGTCGACATCATCGCCGTCATCGACGGCATCGCCTTCCAGACCAATATCCTGGCATTGAATGCGGCGGTCGAAGCGGCGCGCGCCGGCGAACAGGGACGCGGCTTCGCGGTGGTCGCCAGCGAGGTGCGCAACCTGGCGCAGCGTTCAGCCAGCGCCGCCAAGGAAATCAAGACCCTGATCGACAACTCGGTCGGCCAGGTCACCATCGGCAACCGCCTGGTGGGCGAAGCCGGCACCACGATGACGGAAATCGTCGACAGCGTGCGGCGCGTCAGCGACATCATGGGCGAGATCAGCTCCGCCAGCCGCGAACAGACGGAGGGCATAGAACAGATCAACCAGGCGGTGTCGCAGATGGACGCGGTCACGCAGCAGAACGCGGCGCTGGTGGAACAGGCGGCTGCGGCTGCGGGCAGCCTGCAACAACAGGCCGAACACCTGACCGCGGCGGTGCAGGTGTTCAAGCTGCATGCGGATCCGGCCGCGCGGCCGGTGCTGGCGCGCGGCGGCCGCAAGCCGGCGCTGCTGGCCCGTTAAGCGTATCGGTTCAGCACCGGTTCAGCACTTCTCGTACTTCCAGTTGCGGGCCTTGCCCTCGGCGATCCACTCGACCGCCTGCTCGCGCCGGCGCGTGCGGGTGGCCTCGGTCTTGGCCTCGGCGATCCATTCCGCGTAATCGCGCTTCTTGCTTGGACTGAAGGCTTCGAAGTGCTGCTGCGCCGCCGGCACCGCGCGCAGCGCTTCGGTGAAATCGTCGGGAATGACCAGCGGCCGTGGTTCGGCGGGCTTGGCGCGGGCCGGCGCGGCGATGCCGTCGTCGTTCAGCTTCATCGCCTTCTTGATGTAGCCGGTCAGGATTTTCTTGGACGGCAGGTCCTTGACCGTTTCGATGCGGCCGAACTGCCCCATCGCCTCGCGGTTGGCCTCATCGGCCATCAGCAGCTCGCCCTTCCAGAAACCCAGCGCGCAGTGGGCCTTGAAGGCCGACATCCCGCACATCATGCCCTTGTACATAAAGTGCGGGAAGCTCCACTTCATCGTCTCTTCGACGTCGGGGCAGGCCTCGTGCACGACAGCGCGCAGGTGCTTGAGGATGGGCTGCGCAAATTCGGCGGACTTGGCGATGTAGGCGTCGACGCGCGGATCGATGGTGGGCATGATGATGCTCGGCTGGTTGTTGTTTGCCTCAATATACCAAATACTCGGGATGGCGCTTGGCGATTTCACTTTCCAGCTGGTTGACGAAGGCGAAATTCGGCAGCGTCGGCGCGATGCGGCGGCCGATGTCCCAACTACGCCACGCGCTCGGCGTATCGAAACGCATGATCATCAGGTCGCCCAGGTCTTTCCATGCGCCGCCCAGCACCGGATTGGCCTCCAGCACCTCGGCGAACAGATGGTCCGATTCCTGGTACTGCCCCAGCCTGGCGCGGTTGTTGGCTTCGAAGAGCTTCAGGATATAGGCCTTGCGCGGCGCCTGGTTGCGCAATCCGGACAGGGTCGACACGGCCGCCGCGAACTCCTCCTTCTTGGTGACGCTGGTGGCGCTGAAGGTCAGGCTGACCGGAGTGCTGGCGCGCATCTGCTCCAGCTGCGGCGGCGTAAAGGGCAGCATGCTCGCGCCGGTGGACAGCGTGCATTCGACCCGGCCGAGCATCGTATCGAGCAGCTGGTCGGCGCGGTAATCGGCCTCGGTGTCGCAGGGATGCGCGGCGCGCAGGGCGGCCAGTTGTTCCGGCGTCTGCGCCGCCATGCGGTCCATCAGCGCATTGATCGCGCCTTGCGCCGGCGCGGCCTGGCGGCGCGTGTAGCCTTGCAGCGTATAGGCCGGCGGCGTCGCGCTCTTCACCTGCTCCACGCTGACATTAACCGTGCTGACGGCCATGGTCGTGCTGACGGTGAAGGTCAGGCTGTCGGGAATCACGCCGCCTTCGGCCAATTTGGCCAGCACCTGCGGATGGACCGACTGCGTGTAGCGCAGCAGCTGTGCGAAGTGCGCCACATCGTACGCGCTGGCCTTGGCGCCATGCTTGCTCCATGTGGCCAGCGGGCTGCCCTCGCTGGAGAATGTCAGCGCATCGCCGCTGGTGGAGGCGTCGATGACGGTGGCGCTGTCCTCGGCCAGCGACAGCTCCTGTTCAAGGTCCACCTTGCGGAAAGGCTTTAACTCGGTATTGAGCTTGGCCAGCATGGCGTTCATGCCGATGCGGTTGCGCATTTCGAAGACCCGGAATCCGGCGGTGTCGAACAGCGAGTAGTCGACATAGGTTTTGCTCGCGCCATCCATTACCACGCGCCGCCGGTTCTTGAAATCGTATATCGTCGTCGCACGGTCCGATTTGGTCAGGATGTAGTCGTCGGCCAGGGTGACGTACAGTGTGGACTTGCTATCGGCCGGCGACTTGGTCACGTTCTTCAATGGCTCGTGATGCACGGACGACGTGACTTGCAGCGTGACCGCCGCCTGGCAGCTGGCGCCGCAGGCCAGCGCCAACAGGACCAGCAACTGAATTCGATTCATAAGTACGCATCCGATGTGAGTAAAAAAACTCATGCTAAATGGGCTTATCATTTATGACAACATTTTTTACGAATTTATCGCTGCCCCTGGCCGCTTGCGGCGCCCTGCTGCTGGCCGGCTGCGCCGCCACCGGCACCGGCAACGGCGGCGGTCCATCCGCCGTCAAGCCCGAGCAGTTGAGCGGAGCGCTGAACCGCGTCAGCTGGGGCGTCAACCTGAGCACCTACCAGCAGGCCGAAAAACTCGGCTACGACACCTGGCTGGAGCAGCAGCTGCATCCCGCCGCCGCGCGGCTGCCGGCCGCCGCGCAGGCGCAGATCGACGCCATGACGATCACCCAAAAGCCTCTGGTGCAGCTGAACCAGGACCTGGACCAGCAGCGCAAGGACGCCGACAAGATCGCCAACGACGACCAGAAGAAAGCCGCGCAGCAGGCCTACCAGCAGGAGCTGAACCGCATCGCCAGGGAGGCGGCCACGCGCTCGCTGCTGCGCGACCTGTACTCGCCCAACCAGCTGCAGGAGCAGATGACGTGGTTCTGGATGAACCACTTCAACGTCCACCAGGGCAAGAGCAACCTGCGCGTGCTGGTCGGCGACTACGAAGACACGGCGGTGCGCGCCCACGCGCTGGGCAAGTTCCGCGAGCTGCTGGGGGCCACGCTGCGCCATCCGGCCATGATCCGCTACCTGGACAACGAACAGAACGCCGTCGGCCGCATCAACGAAAACTACGCGCGCGAGCTGATGGAGCTGCACACGCTGGGCGTGGACGGTGGCTACAGCCAGCGCGACGTGCAGGAACTGGCGCGCATCCTGACCGGCGTCGGCGTCAACCTCGGCGCCACCGCGCCGAACGTGAAGAAGGAACTGCAAGCGCAGTATGCGCGGCAAGGGCTGTTTGAATTTAACCCGAACCGCCACGACTACGGCAACAAGGAATTCCTCGGCCAAGCAGTGAAGGGACGCGGCCTGGCCGAAGTGGACGAAGCGCTGGACCGCCTGAGCCGCCACCCGGCCACCGCGCACTTCATCAGCCGCAAGCTGGCGCTCTACTTCGTCGCCGACGAAGCGCCGCCGGCGTTGGTGGAGCGGATGTCGGCCACCTTCCTGTCCACCGACGGCGACATCGCCGCCGTGCTGCGCACCATGTTCACGTCGGCCGAATTCGCACAGTCGCTTGGCCGCAAATTCAAGGACCCGGCCCACTACGTGGTGTCCGCCGTGCGCCTGGCCTACGACGACAAGGTGGTCCTCAACACCGGGCCGATGCTGTACTGGCTCACGCGCATGGCCGAACCGCTGTACGGCCGCCAGACGCCGGACGGCTACCAGCTCACGCAATCCGGCTGGGCCAGTCCGGGCCAGATGACCACCCGTTTCGAGATCGCCAAAGCGATCGGCTCCGGCAGCGCGGGCCTGTTCAAGACCGAAGGCCCACAGGCGCAGGAACGCGCCGCCTTCCCGCAACTGGCCAACGCGCTGTACTACCAGTCGCTGCAAAAAACCATCGCCCCCGCCACCCGCCAGGTGCTGGAGCAGGCGGTCTCGCCGCAGGAGTGGAACACTTTCCTGCTGTCGTCCCCGGAACTGATGCACCGCTAAGGAATCGCACGATGAAACGCCGCACCCTGCTCAAATCCCTGTCCGCATTGGCGTTGCCCGCGATGGCCGGCAACCTGTGGGCAGCGCCGTCCACCAAGACCCGGCTGCTGTTCGTCTTCATGCGCGGCGGCTATGACGCCACCAGCCTGCTGGTGCCGATCTCCAGCCAGTACTACTACCAGGTGCGGCCCAACATCGCGATACCAAAGCCCGGCGCGGACCTCAATTCCGCGCTCCCCGTCGACAGCGACTGGGGCCTGCACCCCGCCCTGCGCGACAGCATCTACCCGCTGTTCACGGCCGGCCAGGCGGCGTTCGTGCCGTTCGCCGGCACCGAGGACATCTCGCGCAGCCACTTCGAAACCCAGGACAGCATCGAACTCGGTCAGGCGCTGGACCGCACGCGCGACTATCGCTCCGGCTTCCTGAACCGGCTGGCGCAGACGCTCACCGCCGACAAGGCCAGCGCCATCTCCTTCACCGACCAGCTGCCGCTGATCATGCAGGGCGGCGTGCAGTTGCCTAACATGGCGCTGCGCTCCATCGCCAAGCCCTCGGTCGACGCCCGCCAGGCCAGGCTGATCTCCGCCATGTACGACGGCACCGCCCTGTCGCAGCAGGTGCGAGACGGCTTCGCGGTGCGCGAGGACGTGATGAAGGAAATGATCGGCGAGATGGACGCGGCCAACCGCAACGCCATCACCGCCAAGGGCTTCGAACTGGAAGCGCGCCGCATCGCCAAGCTGATGAAGGACAAATACAACATCGGCTTCGTCGACGTCGGCGGCTGGGACACCCACGTCGGCCAGGGCGGCGCCACCGGCTACCTGGCCGGACGGCTGGACGAACTGGGTCGCGGCCTGGCCGGTTTCGCGCAGGAGATGGGGCCGGACTGGAAGGACACGGTGGTGATCGTCGTCAGTGAATTCGGCCGCACCTTCCGCGAGAACGGCAACCGCGGCACCGACCACGGACACGGCACCGCCTACTGGGTGCTGGGCGGCGGCGTCCAGGGCGGCAAGGTGCGCGGCGAGCAGATAAGGCTGGAGCAGGCCACGCTGTTCCAGAACCGTGACTACCCGGTGCTCAACGAATACCGCGCGATGTTCGGCGGCCTGCTGTCGCGTATGTACGGCCTCAATGCCGCACAGGTCGAAACTATTTTCGGCGCCAAAGGGCGCGATATCGGCCTGCTTTGATGGCGGCGCGGGACGCGGTCAGGCCGGGGCCAGGCGCCGGTGCAAGCGCTCCAGCGTGCGCATGAACAGCTCCGGCTCGGCGGCCGCGCGCGCCAACACCAGCGCGCCCTGGATGCCACCGACCGTGTCTTCGGCCAGCGCCTGCGCGCTGTCGGCGTCGTGGCCGGCGCGCTCCAGCGCATCGGCCAGCGCCGCCACCCACTCGGCAAAGTAGCCCTGCACCTTGACTGTGAAACGGTCGCGCTCATGGCCCAGCGCGAACACGCCCACCAGGCACACCTTGCGGCCCGACTCGAAGTAACGGCCGACCGCGACGAACATCTGCTCTATCCCCTGCGCCGCATCGTCGGCGCTGCGCAGCGGCTGGAACACCTGATCGCGGAACCAGCCGTCGATCTCGGCCAGCACGACATCCGCCATCTCGTCTTTACCGCCGGGGAAAAAGTTATACATGCTCCCCTTGCCCAGCTTGGTGCCTTCGGAAATCCGGGACAGGCTCGCGCCTTCGAATCCGTAAGTCCGAAACACTTCCGCCAGCAGCGGGATCACGTCGCCGCGTTCGACCATCGTTCTTGCCATAGCTACTTTCTTAAAACATTCAAAATCCGAACTCGCTCAAGCCCGCATGGTCGGCCGGACGCGGGCCGTTCAGGTCCCAATGGAACTTGCGGTCGGCCGCCGCGATCGGCGCTTCGTTGATGCTGGCCAGGCGGTGACGCATCAAGCCGTCCTCGGCGAATTCCCAGTTCTCGTTGCCATAGGCGCGATACCACTGGCCGGAATCGTCATGGTATTCGTAGGCGAAGCGAACTGCAATGCGGTTGCCGTCAAATGCCCACAATTCCTTGATCAGCCGGTATTCGAGCTCGCGCGTCCATTTGCGCGACAGCAGGCCGACGATGGCGGCGCGGCCGGTGACGAATTCGGCGCGGTTGCGCCAGCGGCAGTCCTCGGTGTAGGCCAGCGAGACCTTTTCCGGATTGCGGGTGTTCCAGCCGTCTTCGGCCAGGCGGACCTTCTGGATCGCGGTTTCACGGGTGAACGGAGGGAGAGGTGGACGTGCCATGGGATTACCTTTTCAAGTTGTTTGTACCGATCGGTACAAACAAAGTGTAGTCCTCACCTTGACCGATTGCAAGCGGTTTTTTGGCGCCCTCCTCCGTCAAGGCAATCCAAACTCCTTGCCGCGCAGTCCGGAATACACGGCGTCGAACACCTTCAGATGATTGATCGCCGGCACCGGGCCGGGGCCGATCGGATCGCCCAGCAACTGGACCTGTCCGGCGGCGCCGCGAAATGCCGGCCAGTGCGGCACGCCGCTGCCGTTCGGATCGCCCGTGGCGGCAAAATTAACCCAGTAGCGCGACATCGCCGCCGCCAGTTTGCGGTCGGCGCGTGCCCATGCCCATGGCGCCTGCCCCAGATGGTCGAACATATACCAAAGCTCGGCGTAATGGCTGGCGCCCCAGCCGGCATGGACCGAAGCGGCCGGAAACGGCGGCCGCTGCGCAAAGCTGTAGTAGTACACCGGGCTGCGCCCCGCCTGCGCCAAGCGCGCCCATGCCCACATGTCCCAGCCAAAACGCAGGTCGCGCTCAAGCCCCAGACGGCCCTCGCGCGCCTCGGCGTCGGTGGCGTGCGGATAGGCGGCCGGCAGCGCCTGCGGCAAGGCGCCGACACTGGCGGTGATGTCGGCCTCGAACCGGTCGGCGCGCACCGCCGTCACATCGACCAGCGCCCGCGCCTCCTCGGCGTTCGAGCCCAGCAGCAAAGGCACGTCCTGGTAACGGCCCTGCACATAGGCCTCGTACGGCGACATGGGCAGCACATCCGGTTCGATGACCGGGTGGGTGACAACGCCCGCGCCGCCGCCAATCAGGCGGCCGGCCGGCAGCAGGCGCATCGCATCAAGGGTCGTGGCGCCGAGCGAATTCATGTAGCTGGCGCCGTCACGTTCAGCGTTTGCCAGCAGGTAGCCGGGCGCCAGCTGCAAGGGCTCGAAGATGCCGCCGCTCTGCGCGATGGCGCGCTGGAACAGGCCCCGCGCGCGCGGCGACGCCAGCAGCGCGCTGACGGCCATGGCGCCGGCCGACTGTCCTGCGATGGTCACGCGGCCCGGGTCGCCGCCGAAGGCCGCGATGTTACGCCGCACCCATTCCAGCGCCGCAATCTGGTCCATCAAGCCATAGTTGCCCGACGAACGATGAGGCGATTCGGCGCTCAGCGCCGGGTGGGCCAGGAATCCCAACGCACCGAGGCGGTAGGCGATCGTGACCACCAGCACGCCTTTGCGGGCCAGCCGATCGCCGTGATACAACGGCATCGCCGCCGAGCCATTGGCATAGCCGCCGCCATGGATCCAGACGATCACCGGCAAGCGCTGGCCGGCGCGGCGCGGCGGCGCCCACAGATTGAGGTACAGGCAATCCTCGCTGACGGCCGGCGGCGTCTCGCCGGGCATCGACACACCATGCTGCATGCACGCCGGGGCAAACTTGCTGGCGTCGCGCACGCCCTGCCACGCAAGCGCCGGCTGCGGCGGGCGCCAGCGCCACTCGCCCACTGGCGGCAACGCGAACGGAATGCCGCGATACACATCCACGCCGTCTTGCCGCCGCCCCGCCACCGCGCCGTCCGCGGTCATCACTGGCGCCGCCTGCGCCGCCAGCACCCAACCCGACAACAGCAACGCCAACCACCATCTGCATACCGTCTTTCCCATGTCCGCTCCCAGGCGATTTGTCAGCGGCCAGTGTGGCCCGCCGGTGCCGCCCTGGCCAGACCGGCTGGTCACTTTTCCGCACGGCTTATCCCATTTCCGCCGACGACGTGAACGCTGCTAGAATCAATCGCATGACGATCTCCGCCCATCCCGCCCCTGCGACTGCGACTCCGCGCTGGTCCGCCTGGCTGCGTCCGCATGCCTGGGTGCTGCTGTACTGGCTGGCCTTCCTGCTGGTGCTTGAACCCGGCAACATCCAGCGCGCCTTCCAGGCCGGCCAGATCCTCAGCCTGCCGCATGAAGCGATCCGCATCCTGGTGGCCGCCTTGCTGGGCACAACGGTCACCTCGGCGGTGCAGACGCTGCTTGAGCGTTACCCGCTGCACGGTCCGGATCGCGTCCGCCATTTGCTGATCCACGCCGCCGGACTGGCGCTGACGCTGATACTGGCGTCGTGCCTGCTGGCGGCATGGGTATTCGAAGGTCGATGGCTGCCGTCCTGGGACGAAATCCGGGACCAACTGGTGAGCAATTTCACGCTGCTGGTGTTTGCGCTGGCCGCGCTGACGGCGCTGGTCCAGGCCAGCCTCCAGCGTGGAGGGGCGGCCGC